>NZ_JAQFWV010000012.1:0-66089 GCF_056175805.1 Halohasta sp. A2
TTTTGTGCTTCATTGATCGCGTCATCAAGCTCTTTTTCCGACAGATGTTTCACCAACTTGGTCCGACGAGAAGCCTTCATTAGCGCCTATACGCGCTCCGTAGATTCAAACATAGCGCAGACCACTCTGCCTACTTCCCGATGCTTCGGGGAATCGTGACGCTCATCCCCGGAATCGAGTCGGTATTGCCGGAGCCAGCGTTTCTTCCGGCGTTCGTCGGAGCAACTGCTGTTTCGGTTGTCGTGACCGCAGTCGCGGTGACAGTTGGCTCCGCGACCTTCGAGTTCGATTCGTTGACGACACGGATCCGCTCGTTCGACGAGTCGACGGTCGACGAGCCACCAGCAGCCGGGGAGGTGTCGGACTGATGGCCGTCGGCTCAACGATGTTCACGATCCTGATCTGGGGGTCGATCGGTGGTGTGTTGGCCGCGTTCGGTTACATCTCGTTGCTACTCGTTGGGCTCTATCGAAGAGCATAACCCCCTTTTCAGAACGGCTGATTGAGACTGTTTGTTCGAACATCTCTCGGAGTGCGAAACGCATATTCGTTTCAATACTCACGAAAAAGCCTGCTGATTTAAGTTGGCGTGGCGCCCATAGATGTACATGAGCGAGCCACTCGCAGACGAGTTTGGACGGGAGGTGACCGGGGTCCGGATCTCGTTGACCGACCGCTGTAACTTCGACTGTGTCTACTGTCACAACGAGGGGCTCGGCGACACCCGCGGGCCGATGGAACCAGCCGACGACGAGATGACTGCCGACGAGGTAGTCCGCTTTCTGGAGGTTGTCGAGGAGTTCGGTATCAGAAAGGTCAAATTCACCGGTGGCGAGCCGATGCTCCGGGCCGATCTCGAAGAGATCATCCGCCGCACACCCGACTCGATGGAGGTCTCGCTGACGACCAACGGAACCTTCCTTCGCGGTCGTGCCGAGGCACTCAACGAGGCAGGGCTCGCGCGCGTGAACGTTTCACAGGATGCGCTCGACCCCGAAGCGTTCGCGGCGATCACGAAATCGGGGGCCTACGAGTCGGTGCTCGACGGCGTCGACGCGGCGCTCGACGCCGGGTTAGCCCCCGTAAAACTAAATATGGTTGTGTTCGAGCAGACCGCAGGCTACGTTGAGGGAATGGTCGAACACGTCGCCACCCGCGAGGGCCTCCAGCTCCAACTCATCGAGTACATGCCGGAGTTGACCGGTCGACCGGAGTGGAACATCGACATCCAGCGCGTTCACGACTGGCTGGCCGAGATTTCCGACCGAATCGAACACCGCGAGATGCACAACCGGCGGCGCTACTGGGTGAGTAGCACCGACTCCGACGCCGAACGCGAGGATCAGGACTCGGGGTGTGGAATGGTCGAGATCGTCGACCCCGTCGAGAATCCGACGTTCTGTGGCAACTGCCATCGCGTGCGCGTGACGCACGAAGGCTATCTCAAAGGCTGTCTGAACCGGAACGACGATCTGCGGTCGATGGGCGAAATGAGCCGCGCGGAGATCCGCGAGGCGTTTCGGGCGGTCGTCGACGCCCGTGTGCCCTACTACGGCGAGTACCTCGTCGAAAACGCCAACGGCGAGTGGGAACTCAACGAGGAGTATATCGGTGCGTGAGTGAGACGGCGATCGAACACGAGGATTTCGACGGGTAGAACGACCCTATATCGCTTCGGGTACGTTGTATGTTCCGCCTACTTATGCGTAGACGAGACGAGATAGTTCTGTGAAGTTGACCGTCTTTGGCGCAAGCCGAGCGCTCGGCCAACAGCTGGTTGAGCAGGCAGTCAAGCGAGGTCACGACGTGACCGCCGTCGTCCAGCCGACTGCGCCAGACCAAGCGTTTCGTGACTCGGTCGAGACGGTCGAAGTCGACGTGTATGACGGTACGAACGTCGACTCGGCGCTTGATGTGCCGACCGTCGTCTGTAACGTTCTCCAGCACTGGCCCTCGGCTCCAGCCGACTTTGTTACTGTTTCTGGACGAAACATTCTCGACGCGATGGAGTCGGTCGGTTGTTCGCGATATCTGACGGTGGCTCCGGCCGCCGTCCGACGCGACGGCGAACGGCGGGGGGTCGTCGAATCGATTGCCGTCACGTTGTCACGACTGCGTCGACCGACGGTCACCGCCTACGCCATTGCTCACGTCGACGAGGTGACTGGCCGAGATCTCAACTGGACCGTGATCCGTGTTTTTCGACTGACCGACGGTGAGACGACTCGGCAGTACAAAACGGGTGACATCAAACTCGGTATCGGAAGCGTCTCCTACGGCGATCTGGCCGCGTTTATGCTTGATTGCTGTGAGCGTGGCATCTATCTCCGCATGTTGCCGAAGATTCGAACCTGACGGCTGTGTCAGGCGTCGACACCCCGAGTGCGGTTCGTGATGTTTAAGTGGTGGACACGAGTTCGTTGGACTGTAGTACTGTAGGGGCACTGTGTCCCGAGTCCATGAGGGCGACAATACAAAACCGCGTGTTGCGGTAGCCAAGCCTGGCCCAAGGCGCAGGGTTGCTAACTCTGTGGCGTCACTGCCTCCGGGGTTCGAATCCCCGCCGCAACGCTCGCTCAACTGAACACTAGCTATGAGTGCAGAAGAACCAGAAGACGGCTTGACAGAGGAGGAAGAAGAGAACCTCCGCTACTTCGTTCGGATCGGCCAGACCGATCTTGACGGAACGAAGAGTGTCGAGCGCAGTCTCACAGACATGAAAGGCATCGGACAGCGGACCGCACGCATCGTGTCGGACGCGTCCGGCGTAGACCGAACCGCGACGTTCGGTCTGCTTGCCGAGGAAGAGATCGACGCCGTCGTCGACGTCGTCGAAAATCTCGAAGATCACATTCCAGAGTGGATGCTCAACCGGCAACACGACTTTTACACCGGTTCGGACAGCCACATCGTCGGAAACGATCTCGAGCAACAACGCCGACAGGACATCAACCGGATGCAGATGATCAACTCCTACAAGGGCGTTCGGCACATGCGCGGACAGAAGGTCCGCGGCCAGCGCACCAAGTCCACGGGTCGAACCGAGGGGACGATCGGTGTCAACGTCGAGCGGATCAAACAGGAACAGGCCGAAGAGGCCGCAGGTGACGACGAATGACGACCGGCAAAAACACCAAAGGCTACGAGACGCCGAACCACCCTTACCAGGGCGAGCGGATCGCCAACGAGAGCAGTCTGCTCGGTCGTTACGGGTTGAAGAACAAAGAAGAGCTCTGGCGCGCCCAGTCCGAGCTTCGGTCGATCCGACGCGAAGCCCGTCGACTCATCGGCGAGTCGCAGGGTGACGTCGAGGCCGCCGAAGTCGCTGGCGAAGCGTTTCTCACGAAGCTCCGACGCTACGGGATTCTCGACGAGAACGACACGATCAGCGACGTGCTCTCGCTCGACGAAACCGACATTCTCGAACGCCGACTCCAGACAGTCGTCTACCGCAAAGGACTCGCCAGCACGCCACAGCAGGCGCGGCAGTTCATCACCCACGGCCACATCACGGTCGATGGTGCCCGCGCGAAGGCACCCTCGCGAAAGATCGAGGCGGGCCAAGAGGGCGCGGTCTCCTACGACGAACGGAGTCCGATCGCCGACGACCTCCATCCAGCACGGGCGGAGGCCCAGGAGTAAGCAATTATGAGTGAATCACAAGACGACAAGTGGGGAATCGCCCACGTGTTTTCGTCGTTCAACAACACGCTCATCACAATCACCGACATGACTGGCGCTGAGACAATCGTCAAATCCTCCGGTGGGACCGTGGTGAAACAGAACCGAGACGAGGCATCGCCGTACGCAGCAATGCAGATGGCCGAAGTCGTCGCCGAACAGGTCAAGGCCGCCGGCATTGGCGGGCTTCACATTCGCGTTCGTGGCCCCGGCGGAAACGACAACAAATCGCCTGGCCCCGGTGCGCAGGCGACGATCCGTGCGCTAGCGCGTGCGGGCATCGAAATCGGTCGTATCGAAGACGTGACGCCGATTCCACACGACGGCACACGAGCACCGAAGAACAAGCGAGTCTAACCGACCAATGGCACCTGAATTCGACGTTGAGTTCATCGAAGCCGACGAGCGCGCCGCTCGCTTCCTCGTTCGTGGACTGACACCGGCGCTCGCAAACGGCATCCGTCGTGCGATGGTTGCCGACGTGCCGACGTTCTCGATCGACACCGTCCGGTTCGTCGAGAACACCTCGGTGATGTTCGACGAGATGATCGCCCTCCGACTCGGGCTCATCCCGTTGACCACGCCGCTGGACGATTTCGAAATCGGCGAGACGGTGACGGTCGCACTCGATGTCGAGGGGCCGGACACTGCCTACTCGGGGGATATCGAATCCGCTGACGAGTTGGTCCAACCCGCCGACCAGAACGTGCCGATCATCGAACTCAAAGAGGGTCAACGCCTGGAGTTCGAGGCCGACGCCGTGTTGGACCACGGTAAGAGCCACGCCAAACACCAAGGCGGTGTGTCGGTCGGCTTCCGGCACCTGCAGTCGGTGACCGTCGCTGACGACATCGGCGAGTTCGACGAGCAGGATCCCCAGATTCTTCGAGGAGTCATCGAGACCGAAGACGGCGAGATCGTGCTCACCGACGAGTTCGATAACGATCTCACCAACCGGTATCCCGGCAAAGAGCTCGAAATCATGGACGTGCCTGGTGCCTACGTGTTCCACGTAGAGACCGACGGCTCGTTTTCGGTCGAGGAACTGGTGCTTCGCGCCGCCGAATCGCTCGGTGCCCGCGCGGACGAACTACACGACGCAGTCACAGCCTAACAGGACCCGATCCACATGACCCACCCACAACCGATCCAACTGGCCGCCCGCACTGTCAGTGAGACGCGTGTCTCGCTCACAGCACAGGGCGGTCGACGCCGTCACCTGATGACAGGCCGACGGTGTGGTGGGATCGAAAGTGGTAAGAGGTGGTGTGGGCTACACCGGAGTGCGAGCAGGGATAGCCAAGTCTGGCCAACGGCGCAGCGTTCAGGGCGCTGTCCCATAGGGGTCCGCAGGTTCAAATCCTGCTCCCTGCACTCCGTTTTCTATCAGGAGCATTATTATGAGCAGTAAGACGAATCCGAGACTTCAGAGTCTCATCGCCGAGCTGAAGACGGCCGCAGGCGACTCCAACGCCACAGTCTGGCAGGACATCGCCGACCGTCTCGAAAAGCCACGGCGCACTCACGCAGAAGTCAACCTCGGTCGCATCGAACGGTACGCCCGTGACGATGAGACCGTCGTTGTGCCCGGAAAGGTTCTGGGCAGTGGTGTGCTTGAAACGAACGTCACCGTCGCCGCCGTCGACTTCTCGTCGACAGCCCAAACGAAGATCGGGCAGGTCGGCGATGCGGTGAGCCTCGAATCAGTTCTCGAAGAGAACCCCGAGGGAACGAACGTACGGGTGGTCCGATGAGCGCCGCCGAGTTCGAAGTCGACATCGTCGTCGATGCCCGAGACTGTATTCTCGGCCGTGTCGCCAGCGAGGTCGCCCAGCAGGCACTCGCCGGACAGCGTGTTGCGGTCGTCAACGCCGAACACGCCGTCATTACCGGCAACAAGGAAGACACGCTTGCGACCTACCAGAAACGCGCCGAGATCGGCTCCGACCGGGGTCCGTACTACCCCAAGCGTCCGGACCGGATCTTCAAACGCGCGATTCGCGGGATGATTCCGTACAAAAAGAAACACGGCCGCGAGGCCTTCGAGAACGTTCGCGTCTACGTCGGCAACCCGTACGACGAGGATGGCGAAATCCTCGAGGGAACCTCGCTGGACCGACTCTCGAACATCAAGTTCATCTCGCTTGGCGAGATTTCGAAGAAACTGGGAGCGAACGTCACATGGTAACCAACACATCAGGCAAAAAGAAGACGGCCGTCGCCCGCGCCACGGTGCGCGAAGGCGAAGGTCGCATCCGTATCAACTCCCAGCCAGTCGAGCTGGTCGAACCGGAGATGGCACGGCTCAAGATGCTCGAACCGTTCCGCATCGCGGGCGACGACCTCCGCGACAGCGTCGACATCGATGTCGCCGTCAACGGTGGCGGCTTCAGCGGCCAGGCAGATGCCGTCCGGACGGCGCTGGCGCGTGGACTTGTCCAGCATCTTAATGATGCGGAACTGCGTGAAGCATACATGCAGTTCGACCGCTCGCTGCTGGTCAACGACGTTCGCCAGTCCGAACCGAAAAAATGGGGAGGTCCTGGTGCGCGTGCGCGCTACCAGAAGTCCTACCGCTGAGGTGACCCAACTATGATGATCCCAGTCCGGTGTTTCACCTGTGGCAACGTCATCGGTGAACACTACGAGGCGTTCGACGAACGCTCGAAGAGTGGCGAAGATCCAGCCGAAGTGCTCGACGACCTCGGCGTCACGCGCCACTGCTGTCGTCGGATGATTGTCTCGCACACTGATCTCGTCGACGTTGTTGCCCCCTACCAATGAGAGGCCAGTACAACCGCTACGAGAAAGCCCGTATTCTCGGCGCACGAGCGCTGCAAGTATCCTACGGCGCGCCCGTCCTCGTCGAAACCGCCCAGAGCGAACCTATCCTCATTGCCGCAGAGGAGTACGACGCGGGCGTGTTGCCGTTTACAGTCAAACGTGATACACAATGACACAAATTAGCTCAGTAGCCCTACGACGTGTGCTCGACTCCCGTGGTAACCCCACGGTTGAAGCTGACGTACTCACCGAATCCGGCGGCTTCGGCCGCGCAGCCGCGCCCTCGGGTGCGTCGACCGGCGAGTACGAGGCGATCGAACTCCCACCGAAGGAGGCAATCGCCAACGCGAGAGAACACGCCGTCCCCCGACTGGTCGACACCGTGTACGCGGGCGACCAGCGCGCGGTCGACGGCGCGCTGCGTGCCGCAGACGGCACAGAGAACTTCTCAGAGATTGGCGCAAACAGCGCGGTCGCCATCTCGATGGCCGCCGCAAAGGCCGCTGCCGACGTGTTGGGGGCTCCGCTCTACCAGCACCTCGGCGGCGCGTTCCGCGGCGACAACTTCCCCATCCCGCTCGGTAACGTGATCGGCGGCGGCGAACACGCCAAAGACGCCACCGATATCCAGGAGTTCCTCGCCGCCCCCGTGGGCGCACCGAGCGTCTCCGAGGCCGTCTTCGCCAACGCGAAGGTCCACGGCGCGGCCGGCGACATCCTCGATGAGCGAGGAATCGGCGCAGGCAAAGGCGACGAGGGTGCATGGGCACCGCCAGTCTCCGATGCCGAGGCCTTCGAGATCATGGACGAGGCTGTTTCGCGCGTCTCCGAGGAGGTCGGCTTCGAGATCCAATTCGGTCTCGACGTGGCCGCCTCAGAGATGTACGAAGACGGCGCCTACCAGTACAGCGACGGCGAGAAGTCGACCGACGAGCAGATCGAGTACATCGCCGAGCTCGTCGAGGAGTACGACCTCGCGTACGTCGAGGACCCACTCGATGAGAACGACTACGAGGCGTTTGCGGAACTGACCGAGCAGGTCGGCGACCAGACGCTCATCTGTGGTGACGACCTGTTCGTGACCAACGTCTCGCGGCTGCAGGATGGGATCGACCAGGACGCGGCCAACAGCATTCTCATCAAACCCAACCAGATCGGTTCGCTGTCCGACACTGTCGACGCGATCGAGCTGGCGGTTCGCAACGGCTACGAGACGATCATCTCGCACCGCTCGGGCGAAACCGAAGACACGACGATTGCACACCTCGCGGTCGCAACCAACGCTGGCTACATCAAGACCGGGACGGTTGCGGGCGAGCGAACCGCTAAGCTGAACGAACTGATCAGAATCGCGGAAGACGCAGTATGAGCGACAACGACAACGACGCACTAGAGACCGCCGCCGAGGAGATCGACGAGGAGGCTCCCGCAGAGGGAGCCGGCGCAGAGCCCGACGTCGACTCCGAGGAGGGCGCGGAACCGGCCGCCGACGAGGCTCCCGAAGCGGAGACCACCGAGGCAGAAGAATCTGACGAGGGTACGGAAGCCGACGCCGTCGACGACCAAGAAGCCGAAGAAGAATCGGCTTCGCCGTTCGACGACGACGTGATGCCCGACGAGGAGGTCGATCTCCTCATTCCCGTCGAGGACTACCTCGGCGCGGGTGTCCACATCGGGACCCAGCAGAAGACCAAAGACATGGAGCGGTTCATCCACCGTGTCCGTGACGATGGTCTCTACGTTCTAGATGTAAGCCAGACCGACAGCCGTATTCGAATAGCGGCTGATTTCCTGGCGGGCTACGATCCTGAGCAGATTCTCGTCACCTCCTCGCGGCAGTACGGCCGATTCCCGGCCGAGAAGTTCGCCGACGTGATCGGCGCACGCGCTCGCACCGGCCGCTTTATCCCCGGCACGCTGACGAACCCCGACTATGCGGGTTACATCGAGCCCGACGTCGTGGTCGTCACTGACCCGATCGGCGACGCCCAGGCGGTCAAAGAGGCGATCACGGTCGGCATTCCAGTCATCGCGATGTGTGACTCGAACAACCAAGTCAGCAACGTCGACCTCGTCATCCCGACGAACAACAAGGGTCGACGCGCGCTGTCGGTCGTCTACTGGCTACTTGCCAACGAGACGCTCGACCGCCGCAACGCAGGGACGGTCTACGCGCTCGACGACTTCGAAGCCGACCTGTAAGGTCGACTTCACCTCGATTCTTTCATTTATCATCCGTCTGAGCGATAGCCGCCGACGGTCACTGGATTTCAGTTTCACTGTGCGGATGGCGAACAGTCATACTTTCTGACTCCCAACACTGACCATGGATGGCCCGCAGTTGCCGGGAGCCGATGTCGACACTGAGGACCGAATTATCCTCCACGTCGACATGGACTGCTTTTATGCCTCCTGTGAGCGGCTGCGCGAGCCCCAGTTAGAGGGCAAACCGCTCGTCGTCGGGATGGGCTACGAACCCGGCGAGGGCCACGGTGCAGTGGCAACCGCCAGCTACGAGGCTCGCGAACACGGTGTCGAGAGCGCCCAGGCGATCGGCCAGGCGCTTGACGTACTCCCCCGAGCCGAGGACGTCGACGAAGAGTACGACGGCCCGGTGGGCCACTATCGAACGGTCGACCTCGACTTTTATAAGAAGGTCGCGAGCGACGTGAAGGAGATTCTCCACTCGCACGCAGAGACTGTCCGCGAGGTCAGCATCGACGAGGCCTATTTAGACGTTACCGACCGCACGAGTTGGGGGCTCGTCGCTGGGGGCGACCGGACGATCGCCGAGGGGTACGGCCGCCACGTCAAACAGCAGATCAGCCGCGAAGTTGGCGTCCCGGCGAGCGTCGGCGTTGCACCCAATATGTCGACTGCCAAACTCGCCAGTGACTTCGACAAACCAAACGGACTCACTGTGGTTCGGCCCGACGAAATACGGTCGTTCCTCGATCCACTCACGGTCGACGAACTCCACGGTGTTGGCCCCGTAACTGCACGAAAACTCCGGGAGATGGGTATCGAGACGGCCGGCGGACTCGCGACGGCCGACCCCGGACCGCTAGTCGACGAGTTCGGCCAGCGAGGCCGCGAACTCCACGACCGCGCCCGTGGCGAGGACGACCGCGAGGTAGAGCCGCGCGGTCGACCCAAGAGCCTCTCGCGGGAGTCGGCGTTCACCGAACCAACCGACAATATGGAAGCCAAACGCGAGAAAGTACGCACCCTTGCGGCCGATGTGGCTGCCCGCGCCCAGAGCCGCGGGGCGATGTACCGCACTATCGGAATCAAAGTCGTCACGCCGCCGTTCGACGTCAACACACGGGCGTCGTCGCTCTCTGGACCGGTCGACGAACCCGAGTTGGTCGAATCGCTCGCGCTCGACCTGCTCGGGGAGTTCAACGACGACCGTGTCCGAAAACTCGGCGTTCGTGTTTCGAACCTCGCGTTCGGCACACAGGATCAAGCCCGGCTGGATGGCTTCGAGTCGGCCGGCGATGGTAGTACGATCACGAAATCAGTCGAGTCGGCCGAACTCGTCGACGGCGGGAGCCGGATCACCGACTGGCTCGAAAACGGTGAGTCGTCTACAGCCGACGCTGACACGGAGTCTCACAACCGTGAGGGCCAGTCGTCGCTCGGGGAATTCGAGTAATCACCAGTTACGTGATCTGACTCAGCAAAACGAACAGTCCGAGTGGAACGGCCACGACGACGGCGGCTGTGGGCCACGGGAGGTCGGCGTCGGTAACAGTCAGAATCGCTTCCTGAAAGAGTTCACCGACGTCGCGGTCGACCGTCTTAGGTTCGTCACAGTTCTCACCGAACGGCGACTCAGTGTCGTCTACAGACTGTTCACAGGCGAACTCAGGTGGCCGGACAGGGTTATCCATCGTGATCGTCGCGTCGACCGCTCCCGCGAGGACCGATCCGAGAAGGACCTACCCGAGAGTCGGACAAATACTGAACAACACGACCAGCCCGAAAGCGGACCCAGCCGTCTCGGCAGGCGGTCGCTCGGCGAAAAACGCTCTCGGTGAGCGGACGAATTGCCGGAGGATTTCAGCAGAGGGAACTATTATCAGATATTTTAACAGATCTCTCAAACGACTTGTGATTCTCCGGAGCGTCAGTGTGTGAGTCGACTGAGTGGCTCTCCCAACGTCATTCGACCGATTCGTCGATCCACGTGCCGAAGGCTTCGGCGATGGCCGCTTGGTCGAACCGTTCGATACAGGGCACTTCGTAGGGATGGAGTTCCTCGATTCGCGTTTCGAGTCGATCGTAGCTCTCGACGGTCGTTTTGATCAAGAGAATCGTTTCGTCGTCGGTGTGGACATCGCCCTCCCAGCGGTAAGTCGACTGACAGTCGATGGCGTTCACACAGGCGGCAAGCCGTTCGTCGACGAGCGTGTTTGCGAGCTCTGTGGCGACCGAGCGCGGAGCGGTGACGTAGACTGTCGGCATGTGATAGACGTACCATCACAAACCGTAGAAAACCTACCTTCTCATTTTTATCAATCACAGCAGCCGTCCGAGCTAACGTGGTGGTTACCGACGTACTCGAACGTTGGGTGAACTCGTCCTCGATGTTGTCCATTTGTTCGACGGTCAGCCCTGTTCGGTGGAGTTCGTGGGTACTCGTGTGAATTCCCCGCGTGTCCAACAGATCTGGTTACTGATCGATTCACCTGCCAGTTGAAGCACAACCACGACCCGGAACTGGATGAGAACCTCAACCCTGAACAGGATTCTACGAAGTAATACCGTCAGTCCGTGGAATCGAATCGATCACTGGTTCAGGCCGACGAGCACTTGCACAACGACAACAGCGGTTACGATCCCGATGCTCGGAATGATTACTACCGTCAGTGTAGACGGCGAAACGGCCAGTGTATTCGAGAGGCGCTCCAACAGCGAGGGGCCGCCAAACGCGATGAGATCGAGGTTGTTGAGCCCACCGAAGACCCCGATCACGACGGTGACGTAGACTGCAACCACCGTCGACACCCAGTCGAGTCGAAGCCACCGGAGCGTCACGACGAATCCGAAAACTCCGGCGAAGTACGCCGGAACTGCCACCGGATGAACCACCCACAGCGCTCCGATCACCGGGTTGAGTTCGGAAAACCCGTTGCTTGCCAGTATAAATACCGTCGTCACCGCGTCGCTGAACAGTCCGACCAGCGAGATGCCAACAATCCAGTTGGCCGATTGGTGCATCGACACATCGGTACGGGGCACTGCCGTGGCGCTCGGTCGGTCGGCCATAGGCGACGGTCGACCGCAAGACAGGTAACAGGTTTTGCGCTTCAGGCTGGACGGCCGCGCGTACAGTCGACTCTCGCGATAGTATTCGACAGGAGGAACTATGTGGCCCCCACTCACAGTATCTACCAAACTGAATGAGTGACGAAGAACGAATCACCGTCGCGGACGTCAGTGCGGGCCCCGGCGGCACCGACGAGATCGACGCCGGAACCCCGGTCGACCTCCCGGTCGTCGACATTCTGACCGGCCGAGGCTTCGTGACAGGCAAGAGTGGCAGCGGCAAGTCGAACACCGTCTCGGTCATCCTCGAAAACCTCTTGGACAACAACTTTCCCGTCCTGATCGTCGACAGCGACGGCGAGTACTACGGGCTCAAAGAGGAGTACGAGGTGCTCCACGTGGGTGCGGACGACGAGTGCGACATTCAAGTGACCGCCGATCACGCCGAGAAGATCGCCTCGCTCGCGCTCGAAGAGAACATCCCCATCATCCTCGATGTGTCGGGGTATCTCGACGAGGACGACGCCGACCAACTCGTCTTGGAGACGACCCGACATCTGTTCGCCAAAGAAAAGAAGCTGAAAAAGCCCTTCCTCGTCGTTATCGAGGAGTGCCACGAGTACATTCCCGAACAGAGCGGAATGGGCGAGGCGGGCAAGATGCTGATCAAGATCGGCAAGCGCGGCCGAAAACACGGTCTCGGCATCGTCGGCATCAGCCAGCGCCCCGCCGACGTCAAAAAGGACTTCATTACGCAGTGTGACTGGCTCGTCTGGCACCGACTGACCTGGCGCAATGATACCAAAGTCGTCGGCCGCATCCTCGGCAGCGAGTACGCCGATGCCGTCGAGGAGTTGGCCGACGGCGAAGGCTTTCTCGTTGCCGACTGGGCCGACGCGATCCAACGGGTCCAGTTTCACCGCAAGCGTACGTTCGACGCTGGAGCGACGCCCGGGCTCGAAGACTTCGAGCGGCCGGAGCTCAAATCGGTCAGTGGAAACCTCGTCTCGGAACTCACAGAGATATCCGACGAAAAAGAACGCCGCGAGAGCGAGATGGCCGACCTCCGTCAGGAAATCGACACGAAGAACGCCGAAATACGCCGGCTCCAACGCGAACTCGAAGAGGCCCAAGACCTGAGTCGGATGGCCGACCAGTTCGCCCAAGCACTCCTGCAGAAATCCGAGGCTCCGTATCGCGGTGGCTCAGGCCGAAATCTGAACCGACCCGTCGACCAGGCCGAACTCGACGACTACGAGCGTGACCAAGCCGAGTCGACAGACCACGATGCTCAACGAGAGCCAGCGTTCGATCCGTTGATTGCAGAAGCCGAACCGAGTCGAGACTCGCAGGATCCTTCGACGTCGACTGCGCCATCAACCGACGGTCCCGAACGGATCGAGATACCAGCCCACCCCGACCCGGAAACCGGGGACACTGAATCGGAGTCGGTAGAATCGGAGCCGACAACCGTATCTGCCCAGACAGACGAGTCGACCAACTCGTCACCACAACCCGAGAAGTCGGCGGAGATCCCGACCGATCCCTCTGCGGCACTCGGTTCACCGTTCGGTTCGCAATCTGCTGAGTCGACACCGATCGATCCGTCGCCGGTCGATCCCGACCAGGTGACTGGTCCGAACGCCGCCGAACGCAAGCGCGCAGCCAGCCAGCGAGTCGACGAGTTCGGAACAGTCACGCGTTCGGATATCGCCGAAGAGGCAATGCAGTTCGCCGAAGCGGTCGAACTCGGCACGCGAGATGCGGTCGTCGAAGAGCTTCGAGAACGGATTTCCGAACTCCCACCGGTGTCGGTCGGCATGCTGCGTCACTACCAACAGGAGACGACCAGTGAGCCACTCACCGCCCACCGCGCTGCTGGTGGCGACGACGACCAACAGCTCGCATACAGTCGAAACCGTCCGCTCAGACAAGCACAACTGATCCGTCACGTCGGTCGCGGTCGCTATGCCTACGCGGTGCCCGAACTAATCCGCGAAGCCTACGCCTACGGGCTCGACGACGATGAGGTCGCGTCGATGGTCACGTCTATCGAGGCGAGCTTCCGAGAATCAGTGCCGGAACCTACCGAAAACGATAACACCGAAAGCCCAGCGTTTCAGTTCGATTTCAACTCCGAGTAACGACTCCGCTTAGATCCCCGAGACGAGGTCTTCGAGCGCTTCTTTCGGATCGTCGGCTTTGGCAACGCCGCTGGCCAGCAGGATACCCTCTGCACCGAGTTCGCCAGCCGCAGTGACGTCGTCACCGGTCGACACACCGGCTCCACAGTAGACGTCGACCGACTCGTCGACGGCGGCGGCAGCCGAAACGGCGTCGGTGACGATCTCGGGGTCGCCCGTTGCAACCGAGACGTCGCCGCCGATGAGTTCCGGCGGCTCAACGGCGACCGAATCCGGACCGAGCGCGGCGGCGGCTGCGGTCTGTCGGGGATTGTTCGCACAGACACAGGTTTCGAGGCCCGCGCGCTCGGCGGCGCGTACCGAGGCGTCGATGTCGGCGAGTTTACGGCGGTTCTCGGAGTGGTTGATAAGCGTCCCGACTGCGCCAGCGTCGGCGGCAGCCTCAGCGAGCGTGCTCCCCGTGAAGCTCCCGTAGGCGTTCGGTGACACGTGTTGGGCCCAGGTTTCGACGCCAGTATCAGCAACCGCGGCGATCTGTGAGGCTTGTGGCGAGACTGCGATACGAACGCCCGACTCGTCGGCGACTTCCTTTGCGGCAGTCGCAACAGCGATTGGATCACACGGATACGCCTTGAGGTTCACTAAGATGAACATACTGGATAACGTGTCGCCGCCGACAAATAGGTTCAGCTTTCAGGCAACGAACGATGGTCCGACTATGATAGCAGCTACCAACCAACAACCTATCCAATGCGAAACTCAGTCTTTTCGCTCGACAACATCGCCGAGCGTCATCGACTGGCCCGAACCGCTGGACCACTCGGTGTTGTCGACATCGGTTCCCTCGGTCAGGGTAATATCGAGTTTGCGCTCGAGTTTGGTCTGGACGTCATCGCTCGGGAGGATGTCGCCGCGTTCGAGCTTTCGAATGAGGCTGGCTTTCTCGTTGAGGTCGTTTGCGAGCTCCTCTTGGGTTAGCCCGGCCGATTCGCGGCCCTGTCGGATGCGGTCGTCGTAGTCGGTGGCTAACTCCTCCATGTCGTCGAACATGTCCTTCTTGCGGCGGGTCGATCCACCCGAGCTGGTCGATCCGCTCGATGTCCCCGCGTTCGAGGTGCCACTGCTCGATGAGGTGGAGTACTTGCTGGTACTGCCAGTGGACTGCTGGGTTTTGACTTCCGTCCCGAACCCCGTGCAGTTCGCACAGAGTTCCAGTTCCGCACCCTCGACTTTGGTGGTGGTGAGTGACGTTTCGGTGGCACCACACATCTCACATTGGGGCATACTCACCGGTAACGTTCGACCCGGTATAAACCATACGCCGTCGGCCAGGCCCACTCAGTCGAGATCCGACCACGCGCCCCAAAAGCGCTGGAACGCAGTCAGGTGTCCGATCACCGCAAAGAAGACGAGCAGGAGTTCGATCACGCCGTAGTCACCGACTACCGGAGCCGTGTAGACAGCCGCGACGAGCCCAACGAGCGTTATCAGCACCAGTCGGTCGGCCCGCCCGACGAGCCCCCCGTAGGCTCGGCCTAACCCGACCGCCTGGATCTGTGTCCCCAAATACGAGGTCATGAGCACACCTGTAACGGCCACAAAGCCGAGCGCGAAGCTGTCGACGCCCGCGGCCAACCCACCGATAATGATAAGGTCGGCATAGCGGTCGATCACGTGATCCAAGAGGTCGCCGCCGTCCGATGCGACTCCCTGCTTTCGGGCGAGCGCGCCGTCGACCAGATCCAGCCACCCATTTAGGAGGACGAGGAGTCCCCCCACGGCGTACCACTGTGGCTCGCCGATCAGGAACGCGACTGCTGCGGCCGCCGCAACGCCCAGCGAGAGCACACTTACGCCGTTGGGCGAGAGGCCAATACTATCGGCAGCCGTGACGAACGGCGTCAGCATCCGTTCGGCGACCGGACGGAACTTGTCGAGCGTCATGCGAGGAGATACTCCGTGAAGTCGACCTCGCCAGCACTCGGTGAGCGCTCGCCGCTGATCACTGCACTGATCTCCTCAGCGACGGCCTCGGGATTACGCTCTGTGGTGTCGATCTCGTAGACTAACTCCGTGCCGTGCCGTTCGACGGCCTCCGAGAGGACAACATCGAGCGCCTCGCTTTCGGCGTTCTCGCGTGCCTTTTCGGGCGGGTCACCGCGATCCAAGAGCCGGGTTTCGAGCACATCGGGCGCACATCGAAGCACGATCACACGGTCGGCGTCGAAATGGTGGGCGAGATGGGATTCGAGAATACCCTCCCACGCTCCAAGATGGGTTTTCACGGCCCCTAAGTCGGTTATCAACGACTCGCGATCGATGTCCCGTTCGGTCCACAACCCGTGGGTTTTAATCTCGTCGTTGAGGTGAATTACGCGGTCGACGATGTCGTCAGCCAGCGATGCCGTCGCGGTCGTTTTTCCGGTTCCTGGCGTGCCGGTGACAGCGATCCGCGATGGGTCGCTCATGTGGGTGCCACCTCGGCCAGAATTCTGTTGATCGTTTCGACGGCGGTCTTCGTCTCCTCGCGGGTGCCACAGGAGATGCGAACACAGCCCGAAAGCCCGAAGCTACTGCAATCACGGATGATCACGCCCTCGGCTTGGCTTCGCTCGGCGACGTGGCTTGCGTCGCCAACATCGGCAAGAACGAAGTTACCGGCGCTCTCGAAGGTCGGCGCATCGAGGTTTTCGTAGATGTAGTCGCGTGCCCACGCTGCGGTCTCGACCGACTGGTCGACGTGTGCGTCGTCGTCGAGGGCTGCGAGTGCGGCCCGACAGGCGAGTTCGTTGGCCGCAAACGGGGTGTTGACGCGGCCGTAGGCATCGGCCCACGCTCGGGGCACAACCCCGTAACCGATCCGAAGGCCGGCGAGGCCGTACGCCTTCGAGAACGTTCGGAGAACCGCCACGTTCTCGTAGTCGTCGACCAACCCGATGCTACTCGGTCGGTCGGAGTACTCGCCATAGGCCTCGTCGACCACGACGAGCGTCTGGTCGTCGACTGCTTCGAGTAGCGTCGTGATCTCTCCGCGAGCCCACTCGCTGCCGGTCGGGTTGTGCGGTGAGGTGAGATGGACGATCCGCTCGCCGTCGTAGGCTTCGAGGACGATGTCGGCGGTCTGGGCGAAGTCATCGTCCTTCGAAAGGCCGTAGGTCGAGACCTCACCGTGATGGTGACGGGCACTCATCGAATAGTAAGAAAATCCCGGTTCGGGGACGAGTACCGACTGGCCGGGATCGAGCATTGCTCGCGAAAGGTAGTCGATCGCACCGTCGGCTCCCGGTGAGAGCCACACCTGCTCGCTGGCCAGGTCCCACTTTCGGGCCAGCTTCTCGGTGAGGTCCGTGTGGGCGGCCTTCGGATACACGTGCAGTCCCTCGCGGGCGCGCTCGCAGACGGCGTCGACGGCCTTGGGGCTGGAGCCGTGGGGGTTTTCGTTCGACGAGAGTTTGATGAGGTCGTCGGGGTCGAGTCCGAGGTCGCGGGCGACCTCCTCGATCCCACGGCCCGGCACGTACGGGCTGGTCGCGGAGAGATCCCGTGGTTGCATAGTCGTGGGATGCAGACGCCAGCCCTTAAGCGTGATTACACGTCGCTGTGGGCGGTCTCACGTTGTGTCGACGACTCGACGGTTGTGGGTCGAAAACAGGACGGTAGCCACCGACTATTTATACGAGTCGACGTCGGTGCGTTCCGCATCTGGGCCGAAAACGGATTCGAGCAGGGCCGGGACGTCACTCGGCTGGACATCGGAGAACCACTCGTTGTGGGGTTGCACCGAGATCGCGGTTCCACCCTCGCTACAGAGACCGAGACAGCCGGTTTCGGCCACCGACACTGTCGACCAGAAGGCATCGCGGTCACGAAGCCACGATTTGACCGCGGTCACTGTCTGGTCGCCACCAGCGTCTGCACAGCAGGCGTACTCCGACTGCCGGCTGTTCGTACAGACCAGCACATGGGCGTCGAGTCGCTCGCGATGTTCGTCAGTCCGGTGTTTCATGCTGATTCTGCGGTCGACTCCGTTCGGGAGAAGTTGGGTGTTGACTGATTACGTCGCTGGAGCCAGCTGACCGTTGCCGCAATCACGAGCCAGATGCCCGCCTGCCCAGCGGCGACCATCGCCTGGTACGCGACGACGAGATCGGTCGACAGCTCCGGATGCGAGACAACTGTCGGCGTGAGCGCTGGCAGGAGGATGGCGGTGGCAACGAGCGGGGCCGATCCGACAGCGAGTCCAACGAGTCGGGTACCTGGGGCGGTTCGTCGGTAGAACTCGATGGCTGCCGCCGAGACGGCGATCCCGACAACAACGAGTCCACCGTAAATCGCTAGACGAGTGTCGACGGTGTAGAGCTGGTCGGAGAGGGGTGTCGACGGTGGAAGAACGAGCCACGGCGTTACCGAAACGGAAACGAACCCCACACCGGCTGCGACGTAGGGTTTGACCGCATCGGTGCCGGGGATCGCCGGCTCAAACACGAACAGCGCGAGTCCGAACACGCCACCGAGAAAGATCGCCCACAGCAGGCCGCCACCGATGCTGACGAGCGCGGTCGTCGACTCGGTGACGACGCCAGCCGACTCTTGTGCGTGGTGACCGTGACTGTGGCCGCTTTCGAGGTTGTGTATCGACTCGGTCAGTGGGTTTGCGACGACCGCCATATACAGCCCATAGGCGATACCCGCGACGCCACCGCCGAGTACGCCGCGTTTGAGATACTCGAAGATCATCGATCAGTGGCAGGCGACCCCGGCGGCGTGGCGAAAGTCGTGCAGCGAGTCGTGGACCATCGGTTCTTGGACGAGCACAAGCGCGAACGTGATCGCGGCGGCGAACGCGATGAGCGTCGCAGCCTGAACCGGCGTGAGCGTCGATCGGGCAATACGGAGTCTGTTCGAAACGGTGTCGTTCGTGTGAGTCATGAAAGTGTACTTTGTCTACTGAAAATGAGATTGTAAAACTTGTGGTTCGTGGGCTCGTCACTGCTGGCGCTGGCCGGGATGCTCAGGAGTGGTCCAGGGGGGCTCGGTTCCATCCAGCGAGACCGACGCGTGACCGCTCGTCTCGTCGAATACGTGGTGGGTGTGGGGGTAGGCCACCGAGACATCCGTTTCGGCGAGTTCGGCCCAGAACTCCCGGTAGACCTTCGAGCGAACCCGTTTCGGATAGTAGGGTTCGAACACCCAGAATCGGAGTTCAAGTCGGATTCCGTGGTCGCCCAAGCCGTCGACGAACGCGGTCGGCGCAGCGGGATATCGGTTGCCGCCCATCCTGATCGACGGGCCGCCGTCGACGACCTCGTCGATATGTCGGCCAGCGCGTTCGAGGGATTCGAGTGCGGTTTCGAGGTCGCTTTCGTAGGTGATCGTGAGTTGGATCGAGAGCCACGAGCGCTCGTCGCTATCGCTGTAGTTGATGACGTCTCGGCGGTGAATGCTGTCGTTCGGGATCACGAGCGTTGTGTTTTCGAGCGTGTGAACCTTCGTGTACCGGAGTGTGATCTCGCGAACGTACCCCAGCTGCTCGGTGTCGACGAGTTCGATCATGTCGCCGACCTCGTAGGGGCGGTTGACCATCACGAACAGGCCGTTGATCAGGCTCCCGATGATAGGTGCCATGATGTACGCGATCGCCGCGGTCAGCACTGTGACAGACAACAGCACGTTCTCGGGTTGATAACCGAACACGTTGGCGACCGTGAACAGGGCGAACACCATGACGATCGCGCGAAACACACCGAGAAGCGTCTCCGCGACACTGACACGCGGGACCTGCTTAAGAAAGTGGGGCCGAATCAGTTTCGCGACAAGCTTCGCTCCGAACCAGCCCACAAGGAGAACACACAGCCCTACAGCCCACGGAACGTAGGGCCGAAGAACCTCGGGAACGAGTTGGCCGAATGAGAGTTGAAACAGCTGAAACATACAGTCGACCGATTCGACACCGACCCAGACAGGGTTACTGCCCACCTACCGTCCGGGTAGTCGTCGACTACCATCCAGTAGCTACTGACTACGGTCCACGCAGTGCTCCGAGGGTGCGCGAACGTCGTGTTCCAGCGTGCCGATTCCCTCGATGTCGACTTCGACGTGATCGCCGTCCGACAGTGGACCGACGCCGGCGGGCGTGCCGGTCGAGATCACGTCGCCAGCCTCCAGGGTGAGATGGGTCGTAATCTCGGCGATCAGCGCGGGCACCGAGAAGATGAACTGGTCGATCGTCGACGACTGTTTGGTCTCACTGTTGACTCGGAGTTCGATCGTGGCGTCGTCGTCGAGTTCGTCGGGTGTCGCAAGCACCGGCCCCATCGGGGCGGCGTTGTCGAAGGCTTTGCCGCGGACCCAGTTCTGTTCGCGGTCCTGATCGTCGCGGTTCGAGATGTCGTTGAAACAGGTGTAACCCTCGACGACGTCCATCGCCTCGCTCTCTGGGACGTTTCGACACTGCTGGCCGATGACGACCGCGAGTTCGGCCTCCCAGTCGACGCGTTCGGCGCCTGCGGGCAGCGTGACCGTATCGCCGTGCGAGGCGACCGTGTTCGGCGTTTTGAAAAACAACAGTGGCCGCTCGGGGAGTTCGGAGTCTCGTTCGGCGGCGTGGTCGGCGTAGTTGAGTCCGACACAGACGATTTTCGAAGGCTGGGTCGGTGCAATCACGTCGACGTCGTTCATTTCGTACTCGCGAGCGCCGAACCGAATTCGTCCGTCTTCGACGGTGCCACGGCGGATCGAGCCAGCCGGATCACGGAACCGAATATAGTGCATAGAGAGAGTGTTTCGGAGTGAGTAAAAAAGCGTTTGCCACCCTATTTTGCTTGTGTAGTTTTATGTGGCTGCTGGCGGTAGTTTCGCCCATGACGTTCGAACTCACGTGGCACGGACATTCGACATGGCATGTTGCCGTCGACGACACCACCCTACTGATCGACCCGTTTTTCGACAATCCAGCGACGGATCTCGATCCGAGCGATGTCGACACGCCGGACTACGTCCTCCTTACCCACGGCCACGCCGACCACATCGCCCACGCCCCCGAGTTCAGCGAATCGACACTGGTCGCGACGCCCGAAATCGTGGGCTACGCGAACGCCGAGATGGGATTCGAGGATGCGGTCGGCGGCATTGGTATGAACCTCGGCGGTACCGTCGAGTGCGGCGACGCCTTCGTGTCGATGGTTCGTGCTGATCACACCAACGGGATCAATACCGAACACGAGTACGAAGGCGGGATGCCCGCAGGGTTCGTCATCAGCGATACCAAGCCAACCCAAGTAACAGACGAGGAGTCGACCACCTTCTACCACGCGGGCGACACCAGCCTGATGACCGAGATGCGCGAGGTAATTGGCCCCTACTTGGAGCCTGACGCCGCCGCGGTGCCGATCGGCGACCACTTCACGATGGGACCGTGGCAGGCCGCCGTCGCCGTCGACTGGCTCGACGTCGAACACGCCTTCCCGATGCATTACGGCACGTTCCCACCGATCGACGTCGACCCCGACGACTGGACGCGCGAGGTGCAGGCAACCGGGAGCGATGCCGAAACCCACGTTCTCGACGGTGACGAAACGTTCGTTCTCGAGTAGAACGCACACGATTCATATTCAGTTTGACTCGGCGAGTGAGCAAGGTTTAGGACGCTCGCAGGCGTCGACCGAGACGCAATGACTGATATTGAGACCACCACAGTAAGCGAACAGGGTTACGCAAGCACGAGTCAGGTCGGCGACTTCGAACTCTCGATTGACGCCACCGACGAGACGGGTCCGAACCCCAACGCCGTTCTCGTGGCCGACTACGCCTCCTGTTTCCTGCCCGCGTTCCGCGTCGGAGGCAACAAGGAGGGCTTCGACGATCTCGGGACGATCCAGATCGACGCCGAGGCCGACCTCGACGACGAGGATGACCTGTCGGCGATCCGCTTTACCATCCACGTCGAAGCCGACCTCGACGACGACGAGTTCGACGCTATCGTCGAGCGCGCTGAGGGCATCTGTCACGTTCACGCCGCACTCAAAGAGGCGCTCCACGCCGAAATCGACGTCCACGGCGGCGCGTTCTAACGTCGACCCGCAGACGCTCCGCGAAGAGCTTTTTTATAAGTACGTCGACGCTGTGCGCACTCGGCCGGTACCTGTTAGATAAAAACGGAGCGACCGATCACTGGTGAGTTCGGTGGTAGCTCCGGTACGTCATCGCCTCGCCATCGATAATGACGACATCCCGTCCTTCGGGGTCGTGGCTGGCTGGCTGCGGCGGTTCGTCGCCGAAGACGTACGGTGTGTCACTCGGTTCCATACCTATCGCTTACCGCCAGTACGTATAAATCTTTGTCAGACACTCTCACACATGGTATGGGGTCGGTTACTCACTCGTCCAGAATCGTCTCGATTTCGGCCAGCGAGTCGACGACGTAGTCGGGTGTGATCGGGGAGTTCGCCAGCCGTTGGTCGTCGGTGATCCCGGTTCGGACGAGCACGGTCGACATCCCAGCGGCTTCACCGAGTGCGATGTCGGTGTCGAGCCGATCGCCGACGACCAGACAGTCGTCGGCTGGCAACCCGAGTGAATCGACGACCGTTCGGCGAGCGAGTGCTGAGGGTTTGCCACAGACGAGGTCGACCGACCGGTCTGTGACGCCCTCGATGGCGTGGATCATCGCGCCCGAGCCGGGGATGTTGGGACCTTCCTGAGGGATCAACATATCCGGATCGGTCCCGATGAACGGGATCGGTCGGTCGAGCGCGATGATGGCCTGAGACAGCGACTCGTAGCCGAACTCGCGGTCAATCGAGGCCACCAGCACGTCGGCGTCTGTGGGGTCGTCGGTGAGTTGTAGCTCCGCCGCCTCCAGTTGCGCGTCGACGCCCGGGTCGCCGATCACGAACAGCGCGTCGTCGCGATGCTCGCGGGTTAAATACTCCGTCGTGATCGTTCCGGCGGTCACCACCTCCTCGGCGTCGACATCGAAGCCAGCGTTTGCGAACCGGGCTTCGTAGGCTGCCGGCGGTTTCGTGGGGTTGTTCGACAGAAACACGCGGTCGAGACCCGCCGACTCGACGGCGGCTAACCCCTCGGCAGCGCCCGGAATCGGGTCACTTCCCCGGACGACCGTCCCGTCGACATCCAGAATAATTCCACGGTATGACATGTGTAGACGTTGTACGAGACCGAATTGAATCCCGCGATTTGGTGCCGCTGGTCGAATGTCAGCCAGAAGATGATTCACCCGAACGGAAAGACCCAATGTGTAGGCGCTCGATTGTCGATACACCGTGACGATTACTCAGTTGACGCTCGTTCAGATCGACAACTACGGGCCTTGGACGGTGACGCCCGAGCCGCGACGCGAGATGGACCTCCAGACGCTCCAATCGCGACTGTTCGCGGATATCGCCCAGTGGATCGGTGGCCGCGGCGGCTACGTTTTTTTCACTCGATTCGATAATATGATCGCGGTTACCAACGGCATCGACCGCGAGGCGCACGCCACACTCCAAGAGAGCATCGGCAACCGCTATCCAGTGACGATCAGTCTCGGCGTCGACGTCGCAGAGACGCCAGCGGCCGCGCTCGATGGGGCAACCGAGCGGCTCCAGAACGCCGGCAGCGCCCAGGACAAAAACCGGACCGAAGTGCTCGCTGGTCAGTTTCTCGAAACGACCGACACAGACGGCGAAGCGGTCCACATCGCCCACTTCGACGTCAACGATGCGACAGGCAAGTACACCGACCAGCTCAACGAGTTCGACTCGTTCATCCACATCGAACGGAGCTACGCCTCGCTGATGGAGTATCTCCGCAAGGCCCACGGCGGTCTCTCGTTTTTCGTCGGCGGCGACAACATCATCGCGGTCTGTCCGCCACTGTCGGCCGAGGCGTATCAGGACGCCCTTGACCACGTCGACCGAGATGTGGGCGTCGACCTGAAAGTCGGCATCGGTCGCGGGGCGAGCGCCCACGAGGCCGGAATGGCCGCCAAACACGCGCTTGAAGACTGCCGCTACGACGGCACGACAGTTGAGTTCGCACAGCCACCGATTCCGACGAGCGACGACTAACACGCATGACTCGCCGACGATCCCTCTACTTCGTCGACCCCGGCGAGGTCGAGGTTCGCGAGGAGCCGCTTGCAGCGCCCGAAGCCGACCAACTCCGCGTTCGAACCCTGGCTTCGGCGATCAGCCCGGGCACTGAACTGCTGGTTTACAGTGGCGAGGCACCCGCCGAGATGTCGACTGACACGACGCTCGAAGCGCTTTCGGGCTCGCTTTCGTATCCACTCAACTACGGCTATTCGGCAGTTGGGGTTGTCGAGGCTGTCGGCGACGAGGTCGACCCCGAGTGGCTCGATCGGCGTGTGTTCGCGTTTCACCCGCACGAAAGTCAGTTCTGTGCGACCGTCGACGAACTCACAGTGGTCCCTGAGGAGATCCCGACCGCACAGGCGACGCTCCTACCGACCGTCGAAACGGCCGCCACGCTCGTGCTCGATGGCGCACCGAAAGTCGGCGAGCGGGTGGCCGTCTTCGGCCAGGGGCTGATCGGGCTCACCACGACCGCCCTGTTGGGCCGGTTTCCGCTCTCGAAACTGGTGACCGTCGACTACAGCGACCACCGGCGGGATCTCTCACGTCGGCTGGGGGCCACTGCGAGCGTCGAGCCAGACGACCTCGACACCGTACTGACGCTGCCAGGCGACGATTCGAGCGCGTCGGCGGTCACCGAGAACGGAACCGATCTGACGTACGAGCTATCGGGAAATCCCGATGCGCTCGATGCGGCGGTGTCGACGACGGGCTACGACGGCCGGATTATCGTCGGCTCGTGGTACGGAACCAAGCCGACCGAACTCGACCTCGGCGGGCGGTTCCACCGGAGTCGGATCTCGCTTTCGAGCAGCCAAGTTAGTACGATCGACCCCACACTTCGAGGACGGTGGGATCGGAGTCGACGGATGGCGCTCGCGTGGGACCTACTCGACGAGCTGTCGCTCGGCTCGCTACTCACTGACCAGTATCCGATCGAGGAGGCAGCGGCGGCGTACGAGGCGCTGGAAGCCGGGACCGACGGCATGGTGGGGACACTCTTTAGCTACGACGACTCGTTGTAGAGGTATGTACACGGTTTCGGTTCGTCGACCGTTCATCGCCCAGCATTTTCTCACCGTTCCGGACCCCGGCCCGGAGGGTACGCTCCACTCTCACCAGTTCACAGCCGTCGTAGAGTTCGAGGGCAACCAACTCGACGAGTACGGCTACCTGGTCGACATCGATGCGATCAACGCGGCGATCGATACCGTGATCGGCCGGTACGAGGAGACGACGCTCAACGACCAGCCGGCGTTCGAGGGGCTGAATCCGAGCGTCGAACACTTCTCTCGGATCGTCTGCGAGGAGTTGGTCGGCGAGACTGCCGTTTCGACACCCGACCGGATTCGCGTTCGGCTGTGGGAAGACGATCGAGCGTTTGCCAGCTACGAACAGCCACTCGCGCCGACGAGATGAGCCGTCGACGGTGGCTCGCACTCGCCGTGGTGATCTGTCTCGGTGTTGCAGTGACCTCCCGGCTGCCGTTCTATCGGCTTCGACTCTGTGTGAGTCGGGCGCTCGTGGCGGTTCCGGACTGGCTGGTTCCTCGGCGGTTCGGCGTGTTGCCACCGCCGGCTCCCGAGTACGTCGGCGTCTGGGACGTGCCGCCGACCGACGCACGAACGCGGCTCCGCTCGGAGTTCGGCTTTCACCAGCTAGTCAGGGCCTACTTCCACTGCTACGAGCGTGAGGACCGAACCGTCCACGAGGTCGGTAGCTACGTCTACCGGCCGGCTGGCGTCTTCGGTTCACACCAGCTTCACGTCAGATTGTTTCCGACCAACGCGGGCCAAACCGAAATCTGGTGTCACTGGGAGCGGAACCCGAACGTCTCACCGATCGCCCACCTCAGGGAGATCGGCTACGATCCGGCCGAAGGCGAGCGTCGAGTCCGCGAGATACTACAGGACGAACCGCTGTCGACACCAGCGAGTCGTGATGGCTCGGTCGACGCGCGGGCGCGCTACCCGGGTTCCTGACGACACCTACCTTCTGCCCGACTGGTAACTCTCGTACAACTGGCTTATTTTCCGGTAAGTTTAATATTTATGCATATGAAGGCTAGATGAATCCAGTACGGGCAACTCTAATCGAAGAAAAATGATTTGTAAGGCACAAAAACGAAAATTTCCGTTCAAACGTGAGATTAGATTTCACCGGCAGTCTATCGATCGGACCAAACCGATATGCTCGGCAACCGACGCGACAGGACGTCGATTGAGTCCACAACGTCGTCGGTGGGCACGTTGGCAACGGTGTCACTGTCGGAGTGGAACGCTACAATGAACACAGCGGACGAAAAGCGGTTTCACTACCTGTTCGAGCTGATCGGCGATCCGGTTGTTGAGTTCGAACTGGTCGACGGAGTGCCGATCGTTCGAACGGTCAATCCAGCGTTCGTCGAGGTGTTTGGCTACCCTCGCGAGGAGTTGCTCGGCGCGTCGCTCAACGAGTTCATCGTTCCGGAGGCGGCGACCGCCGAATCGGTCCGCTTCGACAGACGAACTGCCGACGGCAAGCACAACTCGGGAGTTGTGACGCGTCTCTCCGCGGAGGGTCCCCGCGACTTCCTCTATCGCGGTGTGCCCTACAGCCACACCGACTCGAAGCTCGGTTTCGCGATCTACACGGATATCACCGAGCGAACCCGTCGCGAACGGGAGCTGAAGAACCAGCGGGATCGCCTCGAAGCGTTCACAAAGATTCTCTCTCACGACATCAGAAACCCACTGGCCGTCGCGAAAGGCCGTGTGTCGATGATCGATCACGAGGACGCTGAGACGATTCTGCGGAACCTGGACCGTATCGAAGCGATCGTCGGCGACGTGCTCACGATTGCGTGGAGCGGACGGGACGTCGAGGCCGTCGAACCGATCAAGCTGTCGGCGGTCGCCGACCAGTGTTGGGAGAACGTCGAGACGAAACAGGCGACATTGGAGGTCGAAACCGACGGGACAATCGAAGCCGACAGGAGTCGACTCCAGCAGTTGTTCGAGAACCTGTTTCGAAACAGCATCGAACACGGCGGCGAGGACGTCACTGTCGCTGTCGGTGTTTGCGAGTCGGTCGACGGCTTTTACGTTGCTGACGACGGGCCCGGAATCACGGCCGACGAACACGATGCAGTGTTCGACAGGGGCTACTCGACAACAACCGGTGGCACCGGATTGGGGCTCTCGATCGTCGACAGCGTGATCGCGGCCCACGATTGGGACGTCTCACTCACCGAAAGTGACCGCAACGGTGCACAGTTCGTTATCACTGGCGTCGACTGCTGACCTCGGCCGGAACGCGTGCGAGCACGTCGAGGTGGTGTGCAACGAGCGTGAGCTCACCACGCGCCAGTTGGCCCCGTCGAGCGTCGACCCACGTCGCCCGGGTCGACGGCGCAAGCACCTCGGCCGGATAGTCGGCCAGCGCGCCGTCGATCGTCGACAGGAGATGCGCGAGCACGGTCGACTCCGCGCCGGGGTATGCGCCCGCAGTCGGTCGGATCACCCAGTCACCACCCCCGGCTTCGAGCAGCCGGTAGCCCGCAGCCGGCAACACGTCCAGGAGCTGTTGGCCTGCTCGGCTGCTTCCGGGCTGGTCTCGAATCTCGTCCATATGTCGGTGATACAGTCGTTCGATCCGACCGTCGAGCGGATGGGGTGGCGTAAACGAGGTGTGCCCATTGAACGTCATCGGTGCGTACAGCAGCCCACCACCGCTATCGTCACTATCGTCGACGGCTGGGCCATCGCCAGCTTCGTCGCCACCATCGAACAGCTTCGAAAGCCGGTCGACCGCCGGTTCGAGGTCGACCAGATCCAACACGGCCGAGGCGATCACGGCGTCGGCTGCGTCGGTGATCTCGAAGGCGTCGGCGACCTCCAGTGTGATTTCGATCTGCTGGTTGGGGCCATCGGCCCGTTCTCGTTGAGCAACGAGTCGATCGAACTCCGAGTCGACCGTATAGCCCGCGTCCCGTAACCACTGGGGGAGTCGGTCGCGGGCGACAGCGATCGTCTCACTGTCGAGGTCGACCGCACGGTAGGAGGTGCGAGCCGGAAGGGCGTCCCACTCGGCGAGCCGCGCGAGCATCGAGCCGGTTCCGGCCCCGATTTCGACGATCCGAACCGGTCGATCCGGGTCGGTAGGGGCGGAGAGTTCCTCAACGAACCGATCCCAGACCTGCCGGTTGAGCGCCCGATCCTCGATTGTCCGTTTCGCTGTGAGATACTCGACAAACCGACTCACTGTTTCTCACCTCGCGGGGGGCTCGAAGGGGATTCTTTTGCGGTGGAGCTGTCGACGTTAGCTGGCGAGTCAGTCGCCGCGGCCTGCAGTCGCGCCCGAACGGTGGACAGCGTTTCGTCCCACGTCGGATGGGTGGCCGCCGTTTCGAGCGCTGCTACACCGAGGTCGCCCAGTCGACGACGATCAGTAGCCCACTCGGCGAGCAGGTCGGCGATTCGAGCGTCGGCTCCCGGCTCGACCAGCGCCCCTGTCTCACCATCCGTAATGAACTCGCTTGCGCCGCCCGTGGCGCTGGCTATCGGGACGACGCCGTACTCCATGGCTTCGAGATACACCATCCCGAACCCCTCGTACTCGGAGGGCACACAGAGAACGTGGCTGGATTCGAGTTCGGCGACGAGTTCGTTGTCGGTGAGTTCGCCGGTGAACTCGACGCAGTCGTCGACGCCCAGTGTGTGGGCCAAACTCTGTGCACGGTTCGCGTAGGCAGGCTCGGGGTCGTGACTACCGATTACAGTCAGCTCCCAGTCGCAACCGTCGTCGTCCGTGAGGCGTCCAACCGCCGACAGCAGTGTCGTGAGTCCCTTTCGGGCGACGAGATTACCGACAAACACGATGCGAAGCGGTCCTTCGGTGGATCGCTGTCGTACCTGGGCTTCAGTACACGCGGGCCCTTCGATTCGCCCTGCTGGTGGCGCGACGAGACGGTCGGCGCGGCCCGTTGCGAGTCGGCTGACGCGTCGACAGGTGAACTCGCTCGTACAGATCGCTGTGTCGGCCGAATCGAGATACGCTTTCTCGATCCAGCGTCGAACGCGTGGCAGCCGTCCCGGCTGGTCAGACTGGAGGTGATGAACGAGCCCGACGATTGCAACGGGACGCCTCAGATGGTGATTCACCCGCCAGAGCGACGGATGGCAGAGTTCGTCCTGCACCAACACGTCGACCGGCCGATCCAGCCGTGATCGAAGCTGTGGAGTGAATCCGCCGAGGACGTTGCGCCAGTACGACCGCCACGGAAGCGAGATAACGTCGACCGTGTCACCCTCGGCTCGCAGGAAGTCGACGAGTTTGCGGTCGTACCGGTAGCCGCCGGAGGTCTGATCGATCCCGCCGTAAACGACGAATCCAACGTGCATGGTGTGTCTACCGCTTCGGTATATAAACCGCCAGACGGTCAGTTACCGAACGTAGGAACTGAGTACATAAATAGTCCTCACGACCGGGCTCAGATCCGACCCGAAACCGCGAGCCAGTCGCGACCGAAGCTGAGGAGAAACGGACCGACGACGACCAGGGCGATCACCCGGGAAGTTGTGGGCGCAACCACTGGAAGCAACGCGATCCAGATGGTCGACATCGCCATGCCACCCAAAAACCGTCTGAGCTGGCTCGGCGGCAGCGATCCGACGGCGAGCGCCCGCCGGTTTCGGAGCCAGATCCCGCCGACGAACGCATACCGTGCGAGGCCGACGAGCAGAAAGACGGCGGGAACGAGGTCGGCAGTGACGACGAAAACGGTGCCGAACAAAACGGTGAGGCCGTCCATTTCGGTGTCGAGCCGCCCACCGAGCTCGGAGACCGAATCGGTTGCCCGAGCGAGTCGTCCGTCGACGGCGTCGAACCCTGCGGCGAGCCCGAAGAAGAGTGCCGGGAGCCAGGCGGCTGGTCCGTCGACCGGCTCTGTAACGAGAAAGCCGGCGAACACGGCAAGCGCGGCCCCCCGAGCGAGCGTGAGCTTCGTTGCGAGCGTAATGGGCTGATCCGAGGCCTGACAGATGGGCCAGCCGATGGCCGCCGAGACGGCCAGTAGCCCGCTGCCGACACCGAGCAGAAACCTGGGCGAGGGGCCCATCTCCCGGCCGACGAATAGGAGACCGACTGCGCCCACGACGACCAACCCGATCCAGAGCGTCGTCGCCGACCACCGATGCCAGTCGACGGGTCGGTCGACGCTGTATTCACGCGACACCGCGACCCTCCGTCTCGTCGCTTGGCTCGGTCGACGGGCAACTGAATCCAGCCATGTTAGGGTATCCTCTGGTTGCGGGTAGAACCCTCGTTTGTCAAACCCAGCGAGCTGCGTTCGAGCCGGTCGACGAGCCCATTCATACTGTTACAGATGCGGATCAGTTTCAATTAGTTTTTGTTGTGAGTTTGCCACCGTATTGTCTCGAATCGGCGGTCGGAACCGATTTGATGCTCACGCACTGACGGGCCGTATGGATCGTGACCGGCGTCGGCTTCTTTTCGGGTTGGTGGTCGGCTCGTTGCTGATCGTGAGTGGCATGGTTCCGTATCCGATTTTCGCGTCGCCCTACGAGACGAGCGATCCAGCACCGTATGACCACTGGGCCGCCGCAGAAGGCACTGACCGCTTCGAGACGCTGGTCGACCTCTACGAGTTCGAGGCCGACGATTCGACACCGATCGAAGAGCTTTCACCGGCCGGCCAGCGTGTCGTCGAGCGAACGGTCGACAGCGAACCCGACGCGGATGGCGAACGGGTCTACGAACTTCCCGTGTGCCGAGATGGTATGCTTGTTTGTGATTCGGTCCGCGAGCCGCCGACTGACTTCCAGTACGGTGAGGGCTCGCCCGACGAGGTGTTTCGACTCGTCGAGGTCGACGGCCAAACCTACCTGTTTCGAACCGGCATCCAGTCTGACGCCGGTCTGACTACCGGTATAGCCGACCAGCCGATGTCGACGTACATCTGGCTGTTCGGCCTGCTACCGTTCGGGGCGGTCGTCCTCGCAGCACAGGCTATCGGCCAGCAGACGGGCAAGCGTCGGCTTCCGACAGTGCTGACCGCTGTCGGTGCAGGGCTACTGGTCGTTGGGCTCGCCGTCCCGTATCTGGCTGTTGGGGGGGTGATCTCGTACGACGCGATTGCGGTGACACTGTTGGCCGGTGTTGTCGGCGTGGCCGGGGTGGGAGTCGCCACACTCGTCTGGCAGACCATCCAGTACACTGGGTCGATAGGCAACTGAGCACGCGAATCGGTTTCGTTCCAGTGGAGCGTTATTTATATCGCGCTGCCTCAGTCGACGTATACGATGGGTTCTGACGGCGGCCAGCCGGTAGTGCTGATCACGGGTGCAGCCTCCGGCATCGGCGCGTCGACCGCCGAGGCGTTTGCCGCTCGTGGCTGGCGTGTGCACGCGACCGATGTCGACTCGCCGTTTCCACCCGCAGTCGAATTGGGCTGTCGGTGTCTCGAACTCGACGTCACCGACGCCGCGTCGGTTCGGACGACCGTCGACCGAGTGCTCGACGAGTCGGGACGTATCGACGTGCTCGTCAACAACGCTGGCTTCGCGGTTCCGGGCCCAGTCGAAGACGTCTCTGTGGTCGAGTCACGCCAGCAGTTCGATGTGGTTGTCCACGGCACACATCGACTGATCCAGGCCGTGTTGCCCGCGATGCGGAACGTAAATCAGGGTCGGATTATCATGGTCTCCAGCGTACTCGGTGTTGCTCCGTCTGGCGGATTGGGAACGTATTCGGCCGCGAAAGCCGCCGTCGAATCGCTTGCCGACTCGCTTCGGATGGAGCTTCGTGACACGCCGGGCGTCGACATCTCGCTGGTCGAACCGGCGTGGGTCGACACCGAGTTTTCGGGAAGTGCGACCGACCGACTGCCGACCGATGGCCGGACACCTGCCTACGAATCCGTCTACGAGGCGCTCGAACGGGGCTGGACACTCGACGGCGGGCCACTGGCAGTGAGTCCCGAGACGGTGGCGTCGACGGTCGTCGAGGCTGCGACCGACCGGACGCCAGCCATGCGGTATCCGGTCGGTCTGCAGGGACGAGCGATCGTCTCGACTCGCCTACTCCCGACCGGGATTCGGGACGCGATCACGACGGGATTCAATGAACGCTCGGTTCCGCTGCGTCGCTTTTGGGAGTCGGTGTTTGGCCGGACGACTGGGGACGCGACGAACTCGAACGAGCAGTCGAGGGTTCGACTGTCGACGGGTCACGAGGTGTCAGTGCCGCTGTCGACGCAGGCATCGATTTCGGGGGTCGTGCTTTCGGCATCTCGCACTGGCGTCGACTCGCTGCTTCCCGATTCGTTGGCTCCGGTTCGGCTGACGCCCACACGGGCGACACTCACGATCATGTCGGTCGACTACGACCGAATCGGCCGGGGTGAGATCGAACCCTACAACGAGGTCGGAATTATGGTTCCGGCGGTTGCCAACTCGACGATAGCGCGGCTCCCGTTGGTTTCGGGTCTCTCGTCGACGCTCGGTGGCTACGTCTGGCAGCTTCCGGTGACGACCGAGCCCGCCCGTGCGCTGGGCGCAGAGATCTGGGGGTATCCGAAATCGGTCGCCGAGATCTCGATTGCTTCGGAGGGAGGAAAAACGAGGACGGAACTGACAAAAGACGGCCAGCGCGTGCTGTCGCTGACGATCGACGACCCCTCGCGGCGATCACGCGAGTTGTCGCTGGGCTCGTATACACGGCTCGATGGCACGCTCTGCCGGACGCCGGTCAGCCTATCGGGGACACTGGGGCTTCGCCCGTTGAGCCGGGGCGTCGACTTCTCGCTCGGTGACCATCCATGGGCCGACACGCTTCAGTCGTTGGAGTTGGGATCGTGGCCGCTGGCAGCCTTCGATGGCGAGTGTGCGTTCGAGATCGGCTCACCAACAGTCATCAGTTCGTCTACAGTCGTCGACTGTCGGTGATTCAATAGGTGATAGACCGTTTCGGTGGGGGCTCGCCGAGTGGACCGTCATCTTTAGGTTTCGGCTGTGAAAGTCACCGTATGGACCGCCTGCGGCAGTCACTTCTTGATAGTCCGATAACAGTAAAGGGAGACTACGAGTACTTCGTCCATCCGATCAGCGATGGCGTGCCGATGTTGGAGCCCGAACTTCTCCGGGAGATCGCGGTTCGGATCGTCCGCCGGGTCGAGTTGGAGCGCGTCGACAAGATCGTCACGCCAGCGGCGATGGGTATTCACATCTCGACGGCCGTCTCGCTGATGACCGATATTCCGATCGCCATTATCCGCAAGCGCTCGTACGGCTTGCCCGGCGAGGTCTCGCTCTCGCAGGTGACTGGCTACTCGAAATCCGAGATGTATATAAATGACGTCGAGGCCGGCGACCGCGTGCTCGTGCTCGACGACGTCCTTTCGACGGGCGGGACGATGCGAGCGATTCTCGACGCGCTGACCGAGATGGACACCGAGATCGTCGACGTGCTCGCGGTGATCAAAAAAGCTGGCGAGAACGAACTCGACAACACCGAGTACGACGTGCAGACGCTCATCAATATCGAGGTCGTTGATGGTGAAGTGGTGATCGTCGACGAAGCCGGCGACCACTGACCCTGGTTTCGCAACCCTTATTTGCTGTATAGCGGTACACTGTAGTGCGCGCCGGAGTAGCTCAGCCTGGCAGAGCGAATCCTTCGTAAGGATTAGGTCGAGGGTTCGGATCCCTCCTCCGGCTCTTTTGTCGAACGAAGTAAGACAAAGAGCCACGCGTGGAGGATTTGAATCAGGGAGCTGCTTGCTGCGACCGTGGTTCGGATCCCTCCTCCCGCTTAGGTTTTCAGTCGAGGTAATACTGCTACTCGGGTTATAATAATAAGGCGATTTCAACTGCTCATTCGAGATCGATCTCGAACTGACCGTTCGCTTCGACGGTGACCCACCCATCACCGCTTGCGCCTGAGACCGTCTCTCCCTCGAACTCACCGATCTCGTTGAATATTAGACCGGCGAGGTTCCCATTGACGTCTAGAACTTCAACAATGAAGTTCCCGTCACCTTCGTGAATCGCGGAAAAGAGTGTGTCACCGTCGAAACTGAACGGACCGAAGTAATCGCTTGACGAGCCCGATAGCGTCTGACCTGCTGCGTCCTCAAGATCATCGGGCGTCGGCCGTGGCTGGTCGACGATCACTGACCAATCTCCGTCGGCGTTCACGTCCATCCGGTATTCGCCTGCTGGCACACCGAGCCCATATCGTGCCTCCCATTCGCCGATCTCGTTTACCACATACTCTATGGCCTCCCCACCATCAAGCAACTCGACCTGGAAATTCGACTCTCCATCGTGAGCGACTTCAAAGGTAGTGAATCGTAGTTGGATAGCAGTTCCTTCATTCAAAAACGACCGTCTATGACGCTCTATCGTCGAATTTTGTGTCTGATATCATATATAACTAGATTCTATTTTTATATCACTATATTGAGCGTGTATTTATACCGGCTAAATTTACGATTGGTCAATAGAAACTCGCCTTAGAAAATATTAGTCGACGTACGTCCATCATTCCAAAATGACAATTTTGAGCTACCCCTACGCTGTCTTGCGATTAGAAACCTGCTATCCAACTACGTGAATCCACGTTCGAGCTCAAATGTGTCAGTAACCTCCTGACCAGACCCTGAAAATTCCATTGGATCACTCTGTTGGACCGTTTTTGTCTCTTCCTCAAGTTCTTCTTCGATCGTTTCCGATTCCGACTCCGGTTCGGACTCTTGGTCGGTAGATTCTTCTGATTTCTCAGGTTGCTCCTGCTGTTTAGCTTCACTCCCAGCACACCCCGATAGTGCGATGAAGCCTGCTGTAGAAAGTGTGAGATATCGTCGACGATTCATACTATTGTCAAAGATGGATCAAGACATAACTCGATTGGCCGAAATTAGGTTTTGGTAACTATCGCCATCACTACGTATGGAGTTTTCATTCACCTAAATTGGCACTAGTAGTTAATGTTTGAGAGTAGATAGTTCCGTGCTGGATGCAACCGGTCTACTCACGTGATCTTGTCGGAAATGTCGAATGAGCGTATCAGACTCATTGGTGGCAAATCAATTCAATCACCATCGATCGCTTACTCCGGAATCAACCGCACAATTGGCGCAGAGCCGGAGTCGACCGCGACGTAGAGATGCCCTGTGTCGGGAGCCGCCGCCACCTCTCGAATACGCCAGCCGCGACCAGCCAGTAGTGGATCGAGCTCTCGCACGTCCCGGCCGTCGACTCTAAATCGACCGAGGTACTGTCCGGCGAGGTTGCCGACGAACAGATCGCCTTGCCACTCGCTGATGGGGCCGTCGTAGAAAGCCATTCCAGCAGGCGGAAAGCCCCCGGAGCCGCACTCCCAGTAGAACACCGGGTCGACCACATCCTCACGCTCGTCGTGCGACTCGCCGACCGGGTCGTCAGTGCCGTACCGACAGGCTTCGCTTGCCACCGGCCAGCCGTAGTTGCCGCCAGCCTCGATACGGTTGAGTTCGTCGCCGTCGCGCTCGCCGTGTTCGGACTCCCACAATTCGCCCGTCTCGGGGTGGACGGCCAGCCCCTGTGGGTTGCGGTGGCCGTAGCTGTAGATCCCGTCGCGGGCGTCGGGCTCGTCGCCGGGCTTTGCCCGGCTGCCAGATGAGCTCCGCTCATCGCTGTCGCCGGACTGTGTCCGGCTGCCCGAGGAACTGCGTTCCTCGCTGTCGACGAAGGGATTGTCGTCGGGAATCGAGCCGTCCGGCTCGAAGCGGAGGATCGACCCCAGATCGTTCGTCAGGTCTTGGGCGACGTGATCCGGGCCGAAATCCTTGAATTCGCGGTCGCCGACCGACACGTACACGAACCCTTCGGGGCCGAAGACGACCCGCGAGCCGTAGTGGTTCGACCGGTCGAGAAACGGTTCGGCACGGTGGAGCACCGCGAACTCCGAGAGCGTCGCGGCGTCGACGTCGAGCCGTCCACGACCGAGGTGGGTCGTCGTCTCGCCCGCGTTGTTGGCCGCCGAGTAGGTGAGATAGAGCCACGGCTCGTCGGGGTAGTCGGGATGGGTCGTCACGTCCAGCAGGCCACCCTGTCCCGCCGAGTCGACCGTGGGGACACCGTCGACGTTTCGCGTCGTCCCCTCCTCGCGATCAACGAGCAGCAGCTGCCCCTTGTCGCGTTCGGTGATCGCCAGCCACGTCTGGTCGAGAAACGCCAGCCCCCACGGTGCGTCGAGGCCGTCGACGACCGTCTCAGCGGCTACTCCCGACGGGAGATCCGACTCCGATCCTGCGTCGAGACAGCCAGCAACCATCCCGCAGGCCGTCAGGCCCGCGACCGACAGATAGCGTCGTCGGTTCATCTGTCGACTTTGCGGTTCAACTCGAATAAACGGCACGCGCCGGACCGGTGGAGTTAGGCCCGTCGGCGCGCTGGGAGTTCACAGCGGAATGGACGACCACACCCACGATCCGACGGTCGCCCCACCCATTGTCGGCGAGCCAACCGGCTGGAACCCCCAAACGGGCCACTGGGAACACGGCACGCTTCGGCTGGCAGTGCTCTACGGCGTCCGGTTTTTCAACGCGGGCGAGTACCACGCCTCCCACGACTGCTTCGAGGACGAGTGGTACAACTACGGCAGCGGCAGCACCGAAAGTGCATTTCTCCACGGGATGGTGCAGGTCGCCGCCGGCGCCTACAAACACGTCGACTTCGAGAATGACGACGGCATGCGGAGCCTCTTTTTGACCGCCCTCCAGTACCTGCAAGGTGTCCCAGCCGACTTTTACGGCGTCGACCTCCGCGATGTCAGATCGACGCTACGGGCGGCGCTCGATGAACCGACATCGATCGAGGGCTGGCAGCTCACGGTCGACGGCGAGACCCCGGTCGCCACCGAGTCGGATCAGCAGTATCTGGTCGACTGAAGAAGTCGGTCGACGTGCTGTATAAATAGTCGCTCGCTACTGCTGGGACCACTGTCGAACCAGACCGGGGGGCTCAAATGTCCCGACTCCCTGTCTGTTTCCAATGAGGATCTACGAACTCGGCGAGGGAACGCCGGAACTCGCCGTCGTCGGTGGCATTCACGGAGATGAGCCGTGTGGGCCGCTGGCGATCGAACGACTGTTAGCCGAAAAGCCAGCAGTCCAGCGGCCGGTCAAATTCATCATCGCCAACGAGGCGGCACTGCAGGCGGGCAAGCGGTATCTCGATGCGGATCTCAATCGCGTTTTTCCGGGCGATACCGACGCCGAAGCCCACGAGCGTCGACTCGCCCACGATCTCGCCCGCGAGATTCAGGGCTGTACGACGCTTGCGCTCCACTCGACCCAGTCGACGCCCAAGCCAATGGGCGTGATTCGGTCGGTCGACGAGGTGGCTCGCGCAATCTATCCACGGCTCCCGGTCGACGTCCTGATCGAAACCGACTCGCACACCGACGGACGATTGGTCGAATACCCCCACACCATCGAAGTCGAATGCGGGCTCCAGGGCACCGAAACGGCCGCAAAAAACGGCTACGACCTCATCCGGGCGTTTCTCGCCGCGACGGGCGCGCTCCCAGCGCCGGAGGCCGACGACCGCCTCGATATCCCCGACCCCGAGACGGTGCAGGTCTTCCGGCTTGTTCGACCGATTCCGAAGCCGGAGGGCGACAGCTACGAGGTGTTCGTCGAGAACTTCGAACTCGTTTCCGAGGGGACCGCGTTTGCGGCAGTCGACGGCGAACCACTGTACGCGGAAACGGACTTTTATCCCGTCCTCCTGTCGCCGCGAGGCTACGAAGGAATCTTCGGCTACGTTGCCGAACAGGTCGGACACGTTGCCTGACAATCGATTTCGTGGAACGTCATCTACTCGTCGGTGAGCTCAACCAGCGTCAACGAGCGATCCAGTAAGCAGTGGTCGTGGGGTGGCTCGCCAGTGACGGCGGCGATCCGATACTCGGTGTCGAACGCCGCTCCTTCGGGCACACAGTACTCGTGGCTTGGACACTCGGTGTGCGGACACGGCCCTTCGAGGCTGGCTTTACTCCCGGCGTAGGCTCCGCGCGAGGCGATGTTTGCGGGCACCGTAGTCGGTTCGACCTCGACCGCTCGAACCCCGGTGTCGTGCACCGCACAGTCGAGCAGTTGGGCGTTCTCTCGGAGTTCAGTGATCCGGTAGCGTTTGCCTTCTTGCAGGTTGAGACACTGGCTCCGATACGGACAGCCCGCACAGCCAGCGGCCTCGCCGCGGTAGACGAACTCTCGGTCGACCTCGGCGAGGCGGTCACCGATGAGTGTGACAGTGGACATAGTCGACTGTAGGAGTCCAAGCCCGTTAACGTTCGCCCACGGTGGAGCAGGTCAGTCCGCTCCGACCAACTCGTCGAGTTTCTCGAAGTACTCTTCACGTGGGGCCTGGTAGCACGCGCGGTAGTCGACGCTCCCCTCGACGAACGCCTGGGCCGTCTCTACTGCGCCATCGATCGCGGCGCTGCGGTCGTCGTACCGCCTGGTGGTCGCTTCGATCTCGGGTTCGAGAAAGAGTTTGACCTGCCAGACGTCGGTTTCGACCGAGCCAGCGCCGGGTCGACGCTGCGGCGAGCCGTTCGTAACGTAGATCGTTGGCAGACAGGCTGCCGGGTAGTCGCTCGAATTGAAGACGTCGGGACGGTAGGCCAGAATTACGCGGCCATCGGGCTCTTCGTTCCAGACCCGCCAACCGGTCGGGAGTGCAGGGAGGCTCATACGGAGAGGTGGCTCCCGTGACACTAAGTCCTCGCGTTCGCGAACACACGAGTCGAAAAGTCGACTGACTGCTCGCTCCGCAAGCCTACTGATTGGCCGACCGCAAGTCGACTACCAACCATGACCCTCGTAGATCTTCTATCACAATTCTATTATATATTGTGCATATTGGTACCAGTCACCGATTCGAGTTCGGTCGAATCAGACTTCAAAACTTGCTTTCGGTGACCAGTGGACTCAATTGGAGAAAGCCTTATATATGTCAAAAAACACAGTCTAAATAGTCTCGGTCTTCCGACCGGGCACGACACCTCTCCACGCGCCGTTCGTTGGTTCTCGAAGTCTCTCGTTGTCAGTCGCCGATCGGGTGTTCGGCATGGTGGAGTGGTATGAGTACACATGCCACATACGAGGGTCGGTTGCTGGGTTCGACGTGGTTCACCAGCAGTCGACTCTCGGAACATGTCCGGCCAGTAGACGGTCGACACACCGACCTGTGTCGACGCGTCGACGGCCAGTGATACAATGAGCAACGACAGACAAACCCTCGAAAGCCTCAGTCAGCACTACCAAGCATCGGTTCCATCGGATCTACGCGAAGCAAAGACGTTCGACTGGTATCTCGACGAGGTGACAGACGATCCGCGGATCGCTCGCAACGCCCACCAGCGCGTTGCCGATATGTTCGACCACTACGGCACCACCTACGACGAGGACGCCGGTGTCGTCGAGTACACGATGGCGGCCGAAGACCCCTTGCACGACGGCGAGAACGTGTTCTACGGCCGAGAGGTCCACGAATCGATCCACGAGTTCGTCAACAAGGTCAAATCCGGCGCACGCGGGCTCGGCCCCGAAAAACGAATCAAACTCCTGTTGGGACCGGTGGGATCGGGCAAATCCCACTTCGATTGGCTCGTCCGCCGCTACTTCGAGCACTACACGCTCGAAGACGACGGGCGCATGTACACCTTCAGGTGGGTCAACCTTTGCGACGTCATCCGCGACCAGGACCCCGCCGACGACGTCGTCGAATCCCCGATGCACCAGGACCCGCTGGTCTTGCTCCCGCAGGCCCAGCGTGATATGATCATCGAGGGGCTCAACGAACGACTCGATGCCCCGTACACCATCCGCAACGAGCAGCACCTCGATCCAGCCAGTGAGTTCTACATGGACACCTTGCTTGCCGAGTACGACGACGACCTCAAAGCCGTCGTCGACAACCACATCGAGGTCATCCGACTGGTCGCCAGCGAGAACAAACGACAGTCGATCGAGACCTTCGAGCCCAAGGACAAAAAGAACCAAGACGAGACCGAACTCACCGGCGACGTCAACTACTCGAAGCTCGCTATCTACGGCGAGTCTGACCCGCGGGCGTTCGACTACGCCGGGGCCTTTTGTAACGCCAACCGTGGCATCTTCTCGGGCGAAGAGTTGCTCAAACTCCAGCGGGAGTTCCTCTACGACTTCTTGCACGCGAGCCAAGAACAGACGATCAAGCCGAAAAACAACCCCCGGATCGACATCGACCAGGTGATCGTTGGGCGGACGAATATGCCCGAATACAGAGAAAAAAAGGGCGACGAGAAGATGGAGGCGTTCAACGATCGGACGAAACGGATCGACTACCCATACGTCCTCGAATACGAGCAGGAAGCCGAAATCTACGGCAAGATGCTTCGGAACGCCGACGTTCCCAACATGAACATCGAGCCACACACCCTCCAGATGGCCGGTCTCTTTGGGGTGCTCACCCGAATCGTCGAACCCAACGACGAGTCTGTCTCGTTGATCCAGAAGGCCAAAGCCTACAACGGTGAACTCGATGACGACGACGTCGACATCAAGAAACTCCGTGAGGACGGTGAGGCCCAAGCAGATATCGCCGAGGGGATGGACGGCGTCTCGGCGCGGTTTATCGGCGACGAGATCGCCGAGGCGATCATGGATTCGACCCACCGCGGTCGACGATATCTGAGTCCGCTAACTACCTTCCGGCACTTCGAGGAGAACCTCGAAAACCACGGCTCGATTCCCGAAGAGAACTTCGAGCGCTACCAGCGATATCTCGAAATGGTCCGCGAAGAGTACAAAAATCGGGCTATCGAGGACGTCCGCCACGCGCTCGCCTACGATATCGACGAGATCCAGCGCCAAGGTGAAAAGTACATGGATCACGTGATGGCGTACATCGACGACGCCACCGTCGCCGACGAACTCACCGGCCGCGAACAGGAGCCCGACGAAACGTTCCTCCGGTCTGTCGAAGAGAAGTTGGATATTCCGGCCGACCGTAAGGACGACTTCCGACAGGAGGTCTCCAACTGGGTCTCGCGTCGTGCACGCGAGGGAATCAGTTTCAACCCACAGGACAACGACCGGCTCCGCCGCGCGCTCGAACGTAAACTCTGGGAGGACAAGAAACACAACATCAACTTCTCGGCGTTGGTGTCGGCCAACGAGATGGCCGACGACGAGCGCAGTGCGTGGATCGACGCGCTCCGCGAACAGGGCTACTCCGAGGAGGGTGCCCGTGAGGTCTTGGAGTTCGCTGGGGCGGAAGTCGCCAAAAGCGAGCTCGAAGAAGATGTCTGAAGACTATATCACCGCCGCGGACCGTCAGCTCCAGCAGGCCTACGAGGGCCCAATGAGCCTCGGCGAGTACGTCGACGCCGCCTTCGAATCACCCTCGATTGCGGCCCACGCCAGCCGCTACCTGCTGGCGGCTATCGAGTCGATGGGTACTCGAACGGTGATCGAGGAGGGCGAAGAGCGCGAGCGCTATCGCTTCTTTGATGATCCGCACAACGACGGCGAACATGCGGTACTCGGCAATACGGCGGTGCTCAACGCCTTCGTCGACGATCTGCGGACGATCGCCGCAAATCGGGGCAAGGGTGAAAAAATCATCTGGTTCGATGGTCCCACGGCGACGGGGAAATCCGAGCTCAAGCGCTGTCTCGTCAACGGCCTGCGGGAGTACTCGAAAACGCCCGCCGGCCGACGCTACACCCTCGAATGGAACATCACGGGTGCGGACAACAGCCGCGGGCTGAGCTACGGCGACGACGCCAGCGACGACGACCAGTGGTACGAAAGCCCGGTGCAGGTCCATCCGCTCACCGTCTTTCCCAAGAGCGTGCGTGAGCAGATACTGGCCCAACTCAACGAGTTCGATCCCGAAGGCCCACCGATCGTTATCGAGGGCGAACTCGATCCGTTCAGCCGCGAGGCCTACGACTACCTCGAAGCCCAGTACCGCGAGGCGGGCACCCGAAAGCTGTTCTCGTCGATTACCGACGACGCTCATCTCCGAGTCAAAAACTACGTGGTCGACGTGGGTCGAGGGATCGGAATTCTCCACTCCGAGGACGACGGCAGCCCGAAAGAACGGCTCGTCGGGTCGTGGATGCCGGGTATGTTGCGCGAACTCGATTCGCGCGGGCGCAAAAACCCACAGGCGTTCAGCTACGACGGCGTGCTCTCGCAGGGTAATGGCCTCTTAACTATCGTGGAGGACGCCAGCCAGCACGCCGATCTGCTCCGCAAACTCCTGAACGTTCCCGACGAGGGCCGCGTCAAACTGGACAAGGGAATCGGGATGGATATCGACACCCAGCTGGTGATGATCTCGAACCCGGATCTCGACGCCGAACTCGACCAGTACGCCGACCGCAACGGCCGTGATCCGCTCAAGGCGCTCAAGCGTCGACTCGATCGCCACGAGTTCCGGTATCTGACCAATCGCAGACTAGAGGCCGAACTCATCCGACGAGAACTGACCGCCGAAAAGCGCGTCTGGGCGGATCTCGACGACGAAGAGATCGAAACTCGGGTTCGAGCGCCGCTGTCGGTGTCTATCCGTAACAACCGCGGCGAGACCCGCGAGCGCGAACTCGCGCCCTTTGCGGTCGGAGCCGCAGCGATGTACAGCGTCGTGAGTCGACTCGATGGCGAGGATCTGCCAGCTGATCTGACGCTGATAGAAAAGGCCCGACTGTTCGAGCAGGGCTACCTCCAGAACGGTGACGAACGCCTGGAGATCGATGCGTTCGAGTTCTCGCTCGAAACTGACGGCATTCACGGCATTCCGGTCACCTACACCCGCGATATCATCGCGGATCTACTCCACGAGGAAACCGGCCGGGCCCACCCGGCACATCCGGTCGAGAACGTCGTGATGCCCGAGGACGTGCTGAACGCGATGGCCGACGAGCTGACGACCGCGCCCGTCTTCTCGCGGGCCGAAGCCGCCGAGTACGAAACCAGACTGCCGATGGTCAAAGACTTCATTCTCGACCAACAGGAACACGCCGTTCTGCAGGCACTGCTTGCGAACAAGAGCGTCTCGAAAGAGACGGTCGCCGAGTACGTCGAACACGTCTACGCGTGGGACGGTGACGACCAGATCGAAACCGAGCGCGGTCGGATCGACCCCGATCCGCTGTTGATGAAGGTGTTCGAAACCGAACATCTCGGTCGGTTCGATTCGACCGATTACGCGGGCAATGCGCCCTCCGAGGCGGTCAAACTGTTCCGCCGTGAGAAAGTCATCACCGCGCTCAACCGCTACGCCTGGGAACACCGCGACGAGGAGTTCGCGATCGACAACGTCGACCTGACGTCGATTCCGGTGATCCGAGCCGTGCTCGAAACCTACGACTGGGGCGACGTCAAGCGCATTTATCCGGAGTTCGATCCCCGGCAGTGGGACGACCCACCGACCGGGACGGTCACCGAGCGGCTGAAAGACGAGACGATCGCCACGCTGTGTGCGGGCCAGTACTCGCCAGCGTCGGCCGAACTGACGACACGCGCGGTCATGCGTGAGGTGCAACACAAATGGGATTGAGAGACGACCTCGACCGATTCCGTGAGATCGGCAACCAACGCAGACAGGATTTGGAAGAGTTCATCAGCTACGGTGATCTCGGTGGCTCGCGGCCCAATCAGGTCAAAATCCCCGTCAAGATCGTCGACCTCCCGTCGTTCGAGTACGACAAGCGCTCGATGGGTGGGGTCGGTCAAGGCCAGGGTGGCACGCCCCAACCGGGCCAGCCGGTCGGCCCACCGCAACCGGGCGAAGGCGACGAAGACGGCGACCCCGGCGAGGAGGGAGCCGACCACGAGTACTACGAGATGGATCCCGAGGAGTTCGCCGAGGAGCTCGACGAGGAACTCGGACTCGAACTCGAACCCAAAGGCAAGCGTGTCGTCGAAGAGGTCGAAGGCGACTTCACCGACGTGACGAAGGTCGGCCCGAAAGGCACGCTCGACTTCGAGGAGCTATTTAAACGAGGGCTGAAGCGCAAGCTCGCGATGGACTTCGACGACGAGTACGTCCGCGAAGCGCTCAAGATCGAGGGCAAGGGCCCCAGAGCGATCTTTGAGTGGGCCCGCGAGGAGCGGGTTCCCGTCTCGTTTGCGTGGATCGAAGAGGCGTATAAAGAGATACCCGACGACGAGCGAACAAAGTGGGAGAGTTTCGAGGAGTTCGAGGCGAACGTCGAGCGAACCACCGTCGCCCAGCGCATCCGCCGCGACGGCCTCACGGAGATCCCGTTCCGCCGTGAGGACGAACGCTACCGCCACCCCGAGATCATCGAGAAGAAAGAGCGCAACGTCGTCGTCATCAACATTCGGGACGTCTCGGGGTCGATGCGCGAGCAGAAGCGCGAACTCGTCGAGCGCACCCTGACGCCACTCGATTGGTATCTCACTGGTAAGTACGACAACGCCGAGTTCCACTACATCGCCCACGACGCAGACGCCTGGGAGGTCGACCGCGGGGACTTCTTCGGGATTCGGTCGGGCGGCGGGACCCGCATCTCGTCGGCCTACGAACTCGCCGCCGGGATTCTCGAGGAATACCCATTCAGCGAGTGGAACCGCTACGTGTTCGCCGCCGGGGACTCGGAGAACTCATCGAACGACACCAAAGACAGAGTGATTCCGCTTATGGAGGAGATCCCGGCGAACCTTCACGCCTACGTCGAGACGCAGCCCGGCGGGACGGCGATAAACGCGACCCACGCCGAGGAGGTCGAACGCGCGCTCGGGAAAACGGGCAACGTCGCCGTCACCCGAGTGACCCATCCTGACGACGTGATCGACGCGATCTACGAGATCCTCAGCACCGAAGACGCGGAGAGTGACTGACAATGAAAGACGAACGCTTAGACGCCAGACGGATCGCCACCGGGCTCCGCGAGCCGGTCGAGGAGGCCGCCTTACTGGCTCGCAAACTCGGATTAGACCCCTACCCGGTGAACTACTGGATCGTCGACCACGACGAAATGAACGAACTGATCGCCTACAGCGGCTTTCAGGATCGCTATCCTCACTGGCGATGGGGAATGGCGTACGATCGCCAGCAGAAGAAGGATCAGTTCGGCATGGGGAAGGCCTTCGAGATCGTCAACAACGACAATCCCAGCCACGCGTTCCTCCAGGAGTCGAATACGATGGCCGACCAGAAGGCCGTGATTACGCACGTCGAAGCCCACGCCGACTTCTTCGCCAACAACAGCTGGTTCGGCCTCTACAGCGACCGCGGCAGCGCGGGCAGCGATCCCGACGCCGCGGCCATGCTCGAACGCCACGGCGAAGCCATCGCCCAGTACATGGACGATCCCGACATCGAGCGCACCGAGGTCGAGCGGCTGATCGACGCGGTGCTCTGCATCGAGGATACGATCGACCAACACCGGACGCTGGCGGCCGCAGACATGGATGACGACGAGCGCGATCTCGAAGACATCCACGACAAACTCGACCAACTCGGTCTCTCTGAAGACGTCCGTCAGCAGGTGTTCGACGAGGAGTGGCTTGACGCCCGCGCCGCGGCCGACGAGGCCGCCGGAATCGACGACCCACGACTGGACGTGATCGCCTTTCTGCGAGATCACGGCAAGCGCTTCGATCCCGAGGCGGGGAAGGCGGTCGACCGCGAGGAGTGGGAAACCGACGTAATCGAACGGCTCCGGGAGGAATCCTACTACTTCGCCGCCCAGAAGATGACCAAGATCATGAACGAGGGGTGGGCCGCCTACTGGGAGTCGCTGATGATGGGCGACGAACGCTTCGCGGGCACGGACGAGTTCATCACCTACGCCGACCACCAGGCCCGCGTGCTCGGTTCGCCCGGTTTAAATCCCTACAAGCTCGGCAAGGAGCTGTGGGACCACCTCGAAAACACGACCAACCGCCGCGAAGTCGCCGATAAACTGCTTCGCGTCGAGGGGATCACCTGGCGGAACTTCAGCGACGTCGTCGACTTCGAGCAGATCGCCGCGTTGCTTCATCCGGAGCCAGTCATTGCGGGTGTCTCTTCGGCCCGGCTCGACGACCTGGCTGCGCTCGCAGACGATGGCGATCCGCGCGTCGACACCGAGGCGGTCGATCGAGCGATTGCGACCCGAGACAGCGAACTCGACAGCGATGATCCCGACGCGATCGATGTCGACCGCTATCCGTGGAAAGTACTCACCTACGAGGGGTTGGCCGAGCGGCACTTCTCGCTGGCCAAACGCCAGAATCGAGGCTTCCTCAAAGGAATCAACCGCACCGAACTCGAACAACTCGCCCGATATATGTTCGACGACGAGAAGTACGCAACCATCGACGAAGCGATCGCGGACGTCGACTACACGGCCGGGTGGGATCGGATGCGCGAAGTCCGCGAAAGCCACAACGACGTGACCTTTATCGACGAGTTCCTGACCGCCGAGTTCGTCCTCAACAACAACTACTTCACCTACGAGTATTCGCACGCGGGAAGCGAGTATCGCGTGGCGAGCACGGCCGCTGAGGACGTCAAAACCAAGCTCCTGTTGCAGTTCACCAACTTCGGCAAGCCGTCGATCGCCGTCTACGATGGGAACTTCGCCAACCGCGGCGAACTCCTGTTGGGCCACCGGTACAACGGGGTTGCGCTCGACATTCCGAAAGCCAAAGACGTGCTCGAACGGGTGTTCGATCTCTGGGGTCGACCGGTGAATCTGATGACGATCCGTACGGAGTACGACGACCACGAACTGGAGGTCGCGCGTCGACGCGGTCGCGAGCCAGAAGGAACCGAGGTCGGTATCCGCATTAGATACGACGGCACGGAGTTCGCGGAGTTCGACCTCAAACCCGAACTCCAGAGCGCAATCGAGGCCAGCGAGGTCGACTACGATACCAAACCCGACGATTGGCTGGTGTGAGTGGCTGACGTAAATCGCTGGCGTCGGTCGACCGAAAGCACATGATCCAACGCAGTTACTCCCGTTCCATTCGGCCGCAAATCACCGACAGTGCTGATTTGCAAGCCGTGCCGTCGACGGGGGCAACTATTATTCAGAGTCGCGTTGTTGGTTGTATCGAGATCATGGCAGAGTTTCTCCGGGAGTGGGCTCCACTTCCATTGCGCATATTCTTGATCGTGCTCGTGGTCCCCGGCTCAATGAAGCTGCTCGACTACGGCGGACAGGTCGACTTTTTCGCCGAACTCGGCATCCCTGCCCCTGAGCTACTGGTCCCGGTCGTCGGCGTGCTCGAACTGACTGCCGCCACCCTCATCGTGTTGGGTATCGCTGGCCGTCTCGGAGCCGCGCTGGTGGTCCCGATCATGCTCACCGCGATGGCGACCGCGGAGATCAACGCGTTCAACATGGCCGTTCTCGTGGCGTCGCTCGGGATTCTCGTGCTGGGGACGGGCCGGTACTCGCTGTTGACTACAGACGAACTCATCGCGTCGGTCCGCCGATAGGCTACAGGTTCGACCGACCGCTACCACCGTCGACGACGATCGCTTGGCCGGTGATGTAGCTACTGGCGGTCGACGAGAGGAAGGCGACCGTCTCGCCGAGTTCGATGGGGTCGCCGATCCGTTCGAGTGGCACGTCCTCACCGAATGCGGCTCTCCCCTCGGCGTAGTCGTCGTACTCGCCTCGGTCGACGCCTTGCTGGATCAACTCCTCGATCCGACTGGTTTCGTGTGCCCCCGGCAGGACGGCATTCACCCTGATCTCTGGAGCCAACTCCCGAGACAGCGTTTTTTCGAGGCCGATCACGCCCATTCGGACCGAGTTCGACAACACCAATCCGTCGAGTGCCTCCTTGACGCTTCGAGAGGTGATGGTGACGATAGTTCCACCACCGTCAGCCCGGAGATGCTCGGCACTTTCACGGACCAGCCAGACGACGCTCATCACCAGCAGATCGAACGCCTGGTACCAGTCCTTGTCAGTCGTGTCGAGAAACGAGCCGCTCGGTGGGCCACCGGCGGAGGTAACGAGGTGGTCGAGTCGACCGAATTCGTCGACAGTCGTCTCGACGAGTCGACTGATGTCGTCGGGATCGGTCAGGTCGCCGCTAATCGGAACGACACGAGCGTCGTCTGCGGCTTCCTCGCGGAGTTCGTCGGCTGTGTCTTCGAGCGTCGACTCATCGCGGCCGTTGATCGTAACGTCGACGCCCTCACGGACAAGAGCGGTCGCGGCGGCCTTGCCGAGTCCGCGGCTTGATGCGGTAACAAGTGCGGCATTGCCTGCAAGATCGAGATCCATACGGATTGTTCTGCGAGAATCGGAATAAGCGTTGATCCCAACGGGTCGACAAGCTAGTAGTCAATGCCTACTCGTCGTCGAGTGCCTGCCACGAGAGTCGTGGGTTCCGCGCCGCGCTCACCTGGTCGATCCGACTGGCGGTCGTCCGTGAAGGTGCGGTCTCGATTGCCTCGTCGGTGTCGCTGTAGGCGTTGTTGAACGCCTCGGCGAGCGTGTCGAGCGTCCGTCGACTCTCGATTTCGGTCGGCTCGGTCAACATCGCTTCAGGCACCATCTCGGGCCACTTCGTCGTCGGCGGGTGGACACCGAAATCCAACATCCGTTTGGCGACATCCGCGGCATCCCGGTCGCCTGCGGTCGCCGCGAACTCGTGGTGGAACGGTCCGTAGGGGACCTCCATCTCCAACTGTTCGGCGAGGTAGTTGGCGTTTAACACGGCTTTCGCACTGGCATCCGACAGCCCCTCGTCGCCGAGCCGTGCGATGTAGGCGTAGGCTTTGATTAACACGAGCCAGTTGCCTGCAAAGCCGTGGACCTTGCCGATTGAGTGGTCGGGCTCAAACCGCTCGTAGTCGCCATCATCGGTTTCTCGAACGCGGGGCGAGGGGAGGAACTCGGCAAGTTCGTCGACCACGCCCACCGGTCCGGCACCGGGTCCACCGCCGCCGTGGGGCGTGGCAAACGTCTTGTGGACGTTGTAGTGCATGATGTCGAAGCCCATGTCTCCAGGTCGACCGCGGCCCAAAAGGGCGTTCAGGTTCGCGCCGTCGTAGTAGAGCAATCCTCCGACATCGTGGACCGTTTCGGCAATCTCGACGATCTCACGCTCGAAAAGACCCACGGTGTTAGGGTTCGTGAGCATGAGTGCCGCGGTGTCCTCCGAGACCGCGGCCTTGAGCGCCTCGAGGTCGACGCGGCCACTCTCGTCGGATGGAAGTTCGACAACGTCGTAGCCCGCCATCGCCGCCGTGGCGAAGTTGGTCCCGTGAGCCGACGCTGGGATGATGACTTCGCTTCGGTCGGTGCCGTGGTGTTCGTGGTAGGCTTTGGCGATCAGAATTCCCGTGAACTCACCGGCGGCTCCGGCTGGCGGCTGGAGGGTGACCGCGTCCATGCCGCCGATGGTGGCGAGGTACTCCTGGAGGCCACAAAGCAGCCCGAGGTTCCCTTGGGCGCTTCGCGCCGAGCGGTCGGGGTGGATCGCCGCGTTCGGATCGGCGGCGACGTCTTCGGTGAACTTGGGGTTGTACTTCATCGTACACGACCCCAGCGGGTACGGACCGCTGTCGATGCTCCAGTTCATCTGCGAGAGGCGCGTGTAATGGCGGGCTAACTCCGGCTCGGAGAGCGACGGGAGGGTGAGCTCGTCGCGAGTAAGCTCGTCTGGAAGCGGTGAGTCAGTGTCGCCGATCTCGACGGTCGTCTCGTCTTTTTCCGACAGCAGCGGTTCGTGTTTGTCCCCCTCGGTGTATCGGGCCTGGTCGTAGATCATCAGGCGGCCCTCCGTAAGGCGTCGACTAGACCATCGGTCGCGTGCGCGTTGGTTTCGGTCACACAGAACTGTAGCAGGTGATCGTCGACGACGTGAACAGCGAATCCGCTCGTTTCGAGCGACTGCGCGACTCCCTCGGCTGGCTGGTCCGACCGGGCAACGAACTCGCGGAAATGGTGTCGATCGTGGACCGGGACCTGATAGCCCGCAATGTCGTCGACGCGCTCGGCCAACGTCGCCGCGTCTCGAACGCAGTCCTCGGCGAGGTCGACGAGTTCGTCAGGGCCCAACGAGGCGATGTGTATAGCCGCGCGGAGGGCGACCCACGCTTGGTTCGTACAGATATTCGAGGTTGCTCGCTCCTTTCGGATGTGCTGTTCGCGCGTCTGGAGCGTTAGCGTGTAGGCCCGGCGGTCGTCTGCGTCCTCGCTGAGGCCAACGAGTCGACCCGGGACCTGCCGGAGGAACGTTTCGCGCGTCGCAAAGATACCCAGTCCCATCCCGTAACTGGTTGGCAAGCCCAGGACATCGGCCTCGCCGACGACCACGTCGGCACCGACGCTGGCCGGTTCCTGAAGGAGCGAGAGTGCGACGAGATCCGAACCGAGACAGAACAGGGCGTCGTTGGCGTCGGCGATCTCGCCGATCTCGGCCAGCCCTTCCTCGATGGTGCCACGAACCGTTGGGTTCTCGGCGTAGATCATCACCGTTTTCTCGTCCGCGAGGTCGACAAGGGTCTCGCGGTCGACGATGCCGTCGTCCATCGGGTAGGTATCGACGACCAGTCCGGCTCCGTCGACATAGTTTTCGAGTACCGACCGCTTTCCGTCTCGGAGATGCTCGGACACGAGAACCGTCTGGCCGCTTGTTTGGCGGACGCGGTCGGCCAACAGCGCGGCCTCTGCAAGCGCGGTTGCGCCGTCGTACATCGAGCAGTTGGCGACCGGCAACCCGGTGAGTTCGACCAGCATCGACTGGTACTCGAACAGCGCCTGGAGAAACCCCTGCGTGATCTCGGGTTGGTACTGCGTGTAGCTTGTCAGGAACTCCGTGCGATCCGAGAGGTGGTCGACGAGCGAGGGAACGTAGTGGCTATAGTGGCCTCGGCCCATGAACTCGGAAAGTGTGTCGTTGTGGGCGAACAGCCGCCGAAGCTCGCCGCGAATCGCCTGCTCGCTTCGTGGCTCGATGTCGAAGGTGCCGTCGAAGGCCACCTCGTCGGGAATCTCGAAGAGGTCGGCTTCGGTGTCGACGCCGATTTCTTCGAGCATCGCCACGGTCTCAGCGGTCGTGTGTGGTGCAAACGGACTGCCGTCTGGTGCGGTCATTTATAACTATCTCCAGCGATCAAGCGATCTGGTCATGGTACTCGTCGGCCGAAAGCAGCTCGTCGAACTCGCTTTCGTCGTCTGGCTCGACTTCGATCATCCAGCCCTCGCCGAACGGATCGTCGTTGACGAGTTCGGGCTGCTCGAAGAGGGCCTTGTTGATGGCGGCCACCTCGCCCGAAATCGGAGCATAGAGGTCAGAAACGGCCTTTATGGATTCGACAACACCGAAGGCTGAACCAGCCTCGACTTCGTCGCCGACCGCGGGAAGTTCGACAAAGACGACGTCGCCCAGTTCATCCCGGGCGAAATCCGAGATCCCGATTCTGGCGGGGCTGTCGGTTGTCGTCCATTCGTGCGATTCGAGATAGGTCAGTTCGTCGGGTACATCGAAACTCATCTGTGGGGGTCTGGCTCTCTATTGGTGGGTAGTCGACTGTGATGATTACTTCGAAACGAATGGTAAGGCGGTGACTTCCACCCGTTTGTTCGATCCGCGAACGACGATGTCGACCGCCTTACCGGGCGTTGTATGGGCTGTATCGAGATAGCCAAGGCCCACACCCTCGTTTCGTGTTGGACTCATCGTTCCGGATGTGAGCGTGCCAATCGTCTGGCCGTCATCAACTACCTCGTAGCCCGCCCGAGGGACGCCGCGGTCGAGCATCGTTACTCCAATGAAGCGCTGATCGACGCCCGTCTGCTGTTGGTCGGCGAGGGCGTCGCGGCCGAGAAAGTCAGTGTCGAGATCGACGGTAAAGCCGATGTCGGCTTCGTAGGGCGTCCGTGGCTCCGATTCGGGGTCGAAATCCTGGCCCGAAAGCAGGTAGCCCATCTCGATCCGAAGCGTATCCCGCGCGCCGAGCCCGCAGGGCTGGCAGTCGAACGCACGCCAGAGCTCCTCGGCGGCCGTGGTTGGACAGAGGAGTTCGAAGCCGTCCTCGCCGGTGTAGCCGGTTCGCGCGATTCGACAGTCGACGCCCGCGATTCGGGCGGTTGTGTGTTCGAACCGACCGAGATCAGCGATCGACACTGCGGCGGACTCGACGGCTTCGTCGACGTGATCCGGAGCATCAGGACCCTGAACCGCGAACATCGCCCACTCGTCGGTGACGTTGTCGACGGTCGCATCGAGCGCCCATTCGTCGCGATGGTCGATCCACCAGTCGGTGAACTGGCGGTCGTGGCCCGCGTTCGGAACGAACAGGTACGCTGGCGCATCGTCACGATCTTCGAGCCGGTAGATCACGGTGTCGTCGAGCATGACGCCGTCTTCGCGAGTGATACAGGCGTACTGGGCGTCCCCCGGCGAGAGCCTCGCGACGTTGTTGGTCGTGAGTCGACCCATCAGTTCGGTCGACTCTTCGCCAGCGACCTCGATCTCGCTCATGTGCGAGACGTCGAACATGCCGACAGACTCGCGGACGGCCGCGTGTTCGGTCCGTATCGAGTCGAACTCGACGGGCATCTCCCACCCACCGAACTCGGTGAGAGATGCGCCGTTGGCCGCGTGCCACTCGGCAAGCGGCGGGTGTCGTCGGGCCATACATACTCCTCAGCCCGGCGAAAGTAAGGTGTTGTTATCGATTTACACGACTGTCTGGAACGAATCAAGCGACGAGACACCAAGCGAGTACGAATCGAGACAGGCTGCACAACATAGCATGGGCGGGGACCAACCGCACGAATCGGCTGTTTTGAATCTGGAATCTGGCGCGTCGACGTCTCAGGCGGTAACCAGTGTGGGTTCGACCCGGCTGGCTCGCCAGACGTTCGCGCGAACGCCGGCCCGTTCGAGTTCGAGTTGAACCGTCTCACCAACCGCTCGCGAAGCGAGTTCGCGACGCAGGCCGCTGTCGTCGTATTCGACGATCTGATACGTGCTGTTCGTCTCGGGGTCGACGACAGTCATCCCCCCGTGTCCGGTCATTTCATCTACAATAGTGTACGATCGGCCGTGGTGTTCTGGAGGGTCTTGCTCCATATGTAGTGTACCGCTGAATAGCTAAATAAAATTCATCATCTCCTGTATCCACGGCATTATTTTTGGTGAGGGTCCGTTCCGCCGGTTCGAGTCATTAGTTCCGACATCTGTGGTACCTTCTCGATCGACCTGTCGACGCCGACCGCGCACCACGCATCGCCTCGTGAACTGAGTGGTTCGAGCCTGAGTCGAACGGTCGTCTTCGGAGCTACCTCGGCCAGCGTCTCACGAACCGCTGGTGTGGCATACGACACGACCTGGTAGGATCTGTTGCCGCAGCACTCGATCACCGTGAGCGCGCCGTAGTCGTTCATCGGACGGTCGACGACGAACGGTTTTCTGACCGGGTTATATGACACCATACCTGTATAATGAATATTATGTATATTAAGAGTACTCCCTCGACGCAGTCGACGGTGAGCGCACTCCCGGCCTGTCGTTTTTCGTGGTGGTCGACCGGACAGTCAAGCGGCACGTCTATACCGGCTGGGGGTCGACCCGGATACAATGCCGACAGAACGTGACGAGCCCTTCGATGGCGTTGGGCTGTTCGTCGATGGGCCGAACATGCTTCGTGACGAGTTCGACGTCGACCTCGACGACATTCGGACTGCCGCCGCCGAGATCGGTCGACTCGCGACGACCCGGCTCTACGTCGACGAACACGCAACACCAGGACTGATTCAGGCCGCCGAAGCCCGTGGTTTCGAGGTCGTCGTGACCAGCGGTGACGTCGACGTGAAACTCGCGGTCGACGCCGCGCGATTCGCGGTCGAACGCCGGGCCGAAACGATCGCGATTGCCTCGCGAGATACCGATTTCAAACCCGTATTAGAGGTCGCAAACAGCTGTGGGCTTCGGACGCTGGCGATCGCGCCGAGTCGACGCGGCCGGTCGGATGCGCTCCGAAATGCCGCGACCGAGAGCATCACGCTCGAAGAAAGCGAAGAGTAATCCGACCTTTCTGACAGGTCAGTAGCAAGCCGATATCCGAATTTGCATATCGTACAAAAGGCTGTTTAATTTATAAAAACAACTCACGATGAGTCAGACCAGCGTCCCGAAGGCGTACATCGTCTGGTGGCTCGTGACCTTGACCTCACAGAAGTCGCCGGGTTCGAGGCCGTGGTCGCCCGCGTTCTGGACGATGATCTGTCGGTAGGCCCCGTCGCGGCACTTGACCGAATCGCCAGTTCCCTCTTGGACGACGAGCACTTCTTGGGTGGTCCCAACCATTGCTTCGTATGCCTCGGCGACGATCTCCCGCTTGACCGCCGACATCTCCTTGGAGCGTTCCTTCTTGATCGTCCCGCCGAGGCCCTTCATGTCGGCGGCATCAGTGCCAGGTCGCTTCGAAAAGCGGGTGACGTTGATCTTCTCGGGGCGAACCTCCCGCAGCAACTCCATCGACAGTTGGTGGTCGGCGTCTGTCTCGGTGGGGTAGCCGACGATGAAATCTGTCGAGAGCGTCCAGTAGTCCAACTTCTCATCGAACGTTTCGACGACCTCGCGGAACTTGTCGACTCTGTGCTGGCGGCGCATCGATTCGAGCACCCCGTCGCTGCCCGACTGGACCGGCGCGTGAATGAAGTTGTAGAGCTTGTCGTGGCGGGCGAACACGTCGGCGAGTTCGTCGTGGATTCCGTGGATGCCGCCGGGGTTGGCCATCCCGACGCGGACGCGAAAGTCGCCGTCGATCTCTGTACAGATTCGATCCAGGAGTTCGGGCAGCTTTCGTTCGCCCTTGTCCCATCCGTAGACACCGGTGTCCTGGCCGGTAATGCGGATCTCTTTGGCTCCGGCGTGGACGAGTGCGCGGGCCTTCTCGACGTTCTCGTCGACAGGGGGTGAGTCGACCCGGCCAGTAGCGAACTTGGTGATGCAGTACGAGCAGTTGCTCATGCAGCCGCGAGCGATGGGGAGGATGCCGATCTTTCCGTCGAGCACTGGCTTCGTGTCAGGGGTGACGGTCGGGCATTCGCCGTTGAGCACGGCCTCGGGCACCTCGTCCCAGTGCAAAATTTGGGCGTCGATCCCGGCCTCGGCGAACTCCTCGCCCTGTGCGAGTGCCATGCAGCCCGTGACGATGAGATCCGCCGTCTCCGCCTGGAGCTCTTGGGCTCGCCGGACCATGTTGCGCTCGGTTTTTTCGACCACCGTGCAGCTGTTGAGAATGGCAACATCGGCGTCGTCGAGACTGTTGGCTGGGTAGTGGCCACCCTCGCGGAGGGCCTGTTCGATCTGTCGGCTCTCGCCTTGGTTCGACGTACAACCGTAGGTCTCGATATGATAGGTCGCCATTCAGCTACTCGTGTTTGTCGTCGGGTGAGCAAAAGGCCGACGGTCCGCGGTGAGAGAAACGAGAAAACCGAGTCGGATGAATCGACTTCGAGCAGAGCTCACAGCCGACGGCCACAACGATAACGACAGTTCGGCCTGTCGATTCGCCTATGTGTCCTGCTCAGACTCCGAGTTCCAGGTCCATGGCTGAGACCGACAGCGAACCAGCGTCGACCTCTCGCGACGAAATCGAACGGCTCTCGAAGGTCGAAGCGAGCGAGGAGAGCGTCTCGTTCGTCGACCCGCTGTTCTATGCACCACTGCTGCTCGGGGGAACCGCACTCGTCATTGTTCCCGAACCAGCGACCACCGTGGTTGGGCTGGTCTGTATCCTCGCTGGGATCGTGTTGGCGGCCGTCGACATCGCCTCGGGACTGGCCGCCGACTAATATATCGTTAGTCGCTCTCTGTGAGCCGGTAGATACGGGCTTCCCACGGCCGCAGGTCGAACGCCCACGCATCGACATCGGTTGCGGTCTCGTCGGCCCCATAGTTCGAGATGAGGAGTTCAGCTTCCATCTCGTGGGGATCGAAGTCGGCCTCCTCGTCGTCGATCCAGAAGTGGCCCTCCCACTCGGCGAGGTTCAGGGTCACGAGCAGGCGCTCGTCGCCGAGCGTCCGGGTGTAGGCCCAGATCTCCTCGTGTTCGTTGAGCAGGACGTCGTAGTGGCCGTACACCATCACGTCGTGCTCCTTGCGCAGATCAATGAGATCGCGGTAGTAGTGCCAGATCGAATCGGGGTCCGCACGCGCGGCGTCGACGTTGATCTCGGTGTGGTTGGGGTTGACGCCGATCCACGGCTCGCCGTCGGTAAAGCCCGCATTCTCGTCGGCGGACCACTGCATCGGCGTGCGGGCGTTGTCCCGGCTGTTCTGTCGTAGGGCACCTTTGACGCTCTCGAAGTTCTCGACCTCGTCGTTGTCGAGGGCGTTCTGGACCGGGTTGATCGTCTCTACATCCCTGAACTCATCGAGGGAGTCGAAGGGGTAGTTGGTCATCCCGATTTCGGCGCCTTGGTAGATGTAGGGCGTCCCGCGAAGGGTGAAAATCAGGGTGGCAAGGAGTTTGGCCGACTCTTCGCGGTACTCCTCGTCGTTCCCAAAGCGAGAGACGAGCCGCGGCTGGTCGTGATTGCTGAGGTAGATGCTGTTCCAGCCCTTTTCGGCGAGGCCGTACTGCCAGCGGTTCAAGACATCACGGAGTTCGTTGAGTCCCCAGTCGTCACGCTCCCAAATCTTCCCGCCATGGTCCAAGAGAACGTGGTCGAAGTGAAAGAGCGTAGAAAGGGGGCCCTCGGCCTCGACATAGTCTCTGGCGATATCCATCTCCATTCCTTGACCCATCATCTCGCCGAGCGCGAACACGTCCCGACCCGCGAGCACACGGTCGTACATCTCGTCGAGGAACTCCTGCATCCGAGGGCCGTCGAACGTTTCCCACATATTGGTATTGTTCAGCGGTGGGTCGTGTTTGGTGACAGAATCGGGTTTCGAAAGGAGGTTGATCACGTCCATCCGGAACCCGTCGATGCCTTTGTCGAGCCACCACTCCATCATCTCGAAGATCTCGTCTCTGACCTCCGGGTTCTCCCAGTTGAGGTCCGGCTGTTTTTCGTCGAACAGGTGGAGGTACCATTTGCCGACTTCGTCGTCGTAGGCCCACGCGGGACCGCCGAAAAACGAGCCCCACTCGTTCGGCGGGGCCTCGTTTTCGGGACCCAAATGGCCAGTGAACCCGTCGACATCGGTCCGACCGTGTTTCCAGATGTAGTAATCGTGGTACTCGCTGTCGACGTCACGGGAGTTGATGAACCACTCGTGTTCGTCGGAGGTGTGGTTGACCACGAGGTCCATGATGAGCCGGATGTCGCGGTCGTGGAGGCCTTCCAGCAGGGCTTCCCAGTCATCCATCGTGCCGAACTCGTCCATGATCGACTGGTAGTCGGCGATGTCGTAGCCGTTGTCTGCGTTCGGTGATTTATATACCGGGTTGAGCCAGATGATGTCGACGCCCAACTCGTTGAGGTAGTCGAGTTTCTCGATGATACCTGGAATGTCACCGATGCCGTCGCCGTTGCTGTCGTTGAAGCTGCGTGGGTAGATCTGGTAGATGACCGATTCCTTCCACCATTCGCGGCAGATGAACTGATCTCGCTGTTCCGTCATACCTAATCCATCTTTGGAAGACGCTTAATACGTCTGGGTTGCTGCTGGAAGCTCACCGGTTTGCGTCGACGCATGCTTTTGATCGGCTCGCCCGTAGAGGGTGTATGCTCACCACCGGCCGCACACTGGACGTCGACGGGCAGCCCATTCCCGGCACAGGCTTCGAGCTGGACCCGAAGGGAACTCTCGCCGAGATTCTCGCCCGGCGAACGGGGGCATTGACCTCACACCCCACCGAGGACGTCTGGAGTGCCCCGCTCGCTGATCGAGAGCACACCGATACCATCCGAGCGGTCGCGGTGTATCAACCCGGGTTCGACGGGCCGCCGGAACACTACCACACCCGAAGCGAAGAACGGTTCGCGGTGCTGGCTGGCGACGTTCAGTTCCGGATCGACGATCGAGACGAGCGCGTCACGGCGGGTGAGACGATCACGGTCGAGCCACACGAACGCCACAGCTTCACCGTCGAGGGAGATTGCTTGAGTTACATGGCGGTCGACATCGATTCGCCCGGGCGATTACGACACGTCCTGCCGACGCTAAGCGGGCTGGCACACGACGAGGAGATGGACGCAGACAACCCACTCCAGCAGGCCATCATCGTCCAGCAACTCAGCAACAACACCGTGTTCACTGAGTTGGATCCGCGAATCACCACTCCTCTGAGTGCCGCGCTTGCACCTATCGCCCGCCTTCGGGGGTATCAGGGAGCCTACGACAAGTACACCCGAGAGACGTTCTGGGAACGCCACGTTGAGCAGCCAGTGCTGTAGCCGACCCGCCGACGCCCCCCTCTCGTCGACATCGCTCACCAGCACACCGACTATTTAAATATATCTGCCCGAAGAAACTGGTAATGTCGCCAACACTGGTGAGTGTAGCGGTCGGTGTGCTACTCGGCATCGCCCTTCTTGGCACAGCCTTCGACCGACGCTCACTGGCGGTCGTCGCTTTCGCAGCCATCGTGCCTGACGTCGACGCCCTTTTCAGCTTGGTCATAACGGGGTCGACCAACGCCCTTTTTCACACCGGGTTCATCCCCGTCATCGCCACAGCCCTCCTCTACTACGACACAACCCGCCGCGAGGCCTCGTGGCTCCGCGCCCGCTACGGCTGGTACGGCGTCCGGGTTGCCTGGGTCGGCGTCGCCACCTACGCAGTCGCCGGGATCGGCGTCGACCTGTTCAGCACCGAAAGCGTCGCCCTCCTGTACCCCCTGTCGGATCGCTACTACGCCGTCGTCGGCAAGTTCGTGCTGTCGACCCAGGAGGGAATCGTCCAGACCTACGTCGAGTTCGGCAACGGCTGGCTCGGGCTTGCCTCGCCCGGGACGACCGAAACACACCACGTCTCGTCGTGGCTGAATCCCGGTGACGATGAGCGTCGACTCCGGCTAGTCGAGTCGGGTTGGCAGGCCGTGGTCGTCCTCACTGCCGCGGCAGCCGTCCCCGCAAAACAGCTCGTCGACCGAGGTGATCGGTGATGCCCACCTCGATCGTCCACGCTGCCCTCGCCATCGTGCTCGCGGTCGGCTTGCTCGGTGCGTACTACGACCGTCGGGCGCTGGCAGTTGTCCTCGCGGTCGTTATCGCGCCCGAACTCGACGCTATCTTGGGCTTCGTCATGCCCGGTGCTCACCGCACCGTCCTACACACGATGGTTCTCTCGGCGATTCTTGCGGGGCTCGTCTACTGGGACACCCGACGGTCGGCATCGTGGCTTCGCGGCCGTTGGGGCGAGTACGGCATCCGGGTCACGTGGGTCGCGATCTTCGCTCACACATTCGCCCACATCGCCCTCGACTGGACGCATCTCGATGGGATCAACATCCTCTGGCCGGTCGTCGACCAATTCTTCGCACTCGATGGTGAACTCTACATCTCTTCGAAGGGACTGGTCCAGACGTTCGTCGACGTTTCGATCGAGCCTACGAGCGGCCAGCGGGCGGTCGACGCCGGACAGGGCGGAACGCGGGAGAGTGTCCACGTGTCGACGCCGGTCCAGCCGTCGAACGACCCCGATCCCGGGTCGGTCGACCGCCGGTTTCCCATCGCCGTCGGCGGCTGGCAGCTGTATTTCGTCCTTGTCGGACTGTTCACGCTCGTCGCCCGGCGGCTCCAGACGCCGCGGGCGGACGAACAATAGGTGCGTTTTAGTAGTCGACACACAATGATCCGGCTATGGCAGATCACTCACCCGAGGTAGATCCAGAGGCTCGGATCACGGCTCCGATGCAGTCGTTTACGACCAAACAGGCGATGATCGGCGCGGTCGTCCTTGCAGTCGGCCTGCTCGTCGCGTTTGGACTCCCGCTATTGTTGATTGCTTGAGGCCGTTTTTATAAACTATCGGTAAACGAGCAGATGCCGTCGTCGCTGTCGACGGCACAGGTGTTGCCGTCGGCCCCCTCGCGTGGATACCACGCCAGCGGGTGATCCGCGACGAGGTCGACCGTGACGCGCTCGCCGAGTTCGAAGTCCTCGACGTGGTTGTGCAGACAGTGGACCGCATCGCCACTGTCGAGGTCGACGCTATATATAAACGAGGGACCCACGTACTGCCGAGAAGTGACTTCGCCGTCGGTCTGGTCAGGGTGTGCGCGGGCCGCTCGCAGGTCGTCAGGTCGAACGAGCACGTCGACGGCGATTCCTTCGTACTCTTCGGTGTAGCCGTCGAGCGTTTCGGCGTCGAACGTTCCGAGTCCGGTTTTCAGGATGCCGTCGTGGACGTAGGCCGTAAGGAAACTCGCTCGTCCGAGGAAGGATGCTACGAACCGTGATTTAGGCTGCTCGAAGATGCGTTCAGGCCGGTCAAGTTGCTCGATTCGACCGTCGTTCATGACGGCGACGCGATCCGAAATGGAGAGCGCTTCCTCCTGGTCGTGGGTCACCGAGATGGCAGTGACGCCCGCCTCCTTGAGAATCGAGCGGACTTCCTCGCGCATCTCGACGCGAAGCCGGACGTCGAGGTTGGAAAATGGCTCGTCCAGCAGGAGCACTTCGGGCTCCGGTGCGAGCGACCGTGCGAGCGCGACCCGTTGTTTCTGGCCCCCAGAAAGCTGCTCGGGAGTTTTCTCACCGTGATCTGGCATATCGACCAGCTCGAGCAGATCGTCGACGCGTGCAGTGGTCGACTCGTCGTCCCACTCCGAGAGCCCGAAGGCGATGTTCTCTCTAACCGAGAGATGCGGAAACAGCGCGAAGTCCTGAAAGACGATGCCGACGTCGCGGGTTTCGGGTGCGGTGGCGCTAGAATCGGTCGCAATCGTCTGGTCGTTGAGTTCGATCGACCCTTCGGTGGGCGTTTCGAGCCCGGCGATCATCCGGAGCGTGGTGGTCTTGCCACAGCCCGAGGGCCCCAAGAGCGTCAGCAGTTCGCCGCGCTCAACGGCCAGCGAGACCTCGCGGACCGCAGTCTCCTCATCGAAGGCTTTGGTGACGTTTTTGAGCCGCAAAATCGGATCTTCGACCGCTTCGGTGGGTTCTGACGACCGGTCGACTGCTTGCTGTGTCGACGCGTGGTCCGTCGACTGCTGTTCGACTGTTCGGTTGAGTGTATTAGTGTTCGACATGGATCGCCTCAGGATCGCTCGGTTCGTGGGTCGTGACAGCACCGTCCAAATCCGCCGACAAACACGGACGTGAGCTGGTATCGACCATTCGTTGACGAGGTTATTGTTTAGGATACCCTAAAAGGCTGCCGTTTGGGGAGGCCGACTCGCAACGACGCGGTCGACCAACAACGCTTTTGCTCATGGTCATCTCGATTCGAGTGAAGCAACAGAGTGTCGACGTAGGATACCGACACGCTCGCGCTTCATCTTCACACGAGTGAGATGAATCTCTCTTCCATACGCCGCTAAGTAGGTCGAAAAACAGCGAAACGTGGCCCTCCAGACGAGATTCAATCCGGATTAGTCGAGCGTCGAAGAAATAACGTTCCGGCGCTCGGCGATTGTTTCCGCATCATACTCGACCGTCTCACCGGCAACCGTCAGCGAAAGTACGCCGTTGTCAGTCGACGTGCCGAGCGACTCGACCGGTGCGACGCCGTCGAACGCCTCACGGACGGCCGCGGCGTCGGTCGTTTCAACGACGACTCTGCCGGGCGTCTCGTCGAACAGGTCGACGAGGCTGTCGAGGCTCACCTCGGCACCCGCTCGGCTCGTGATGAGTTCGGCCAGCGTGACCGCCAGCCCGCCGTGGCTCACGTCGTGAGCGGCTAGCGTCGACTCCTGGTTTGCCACGACTGCGATGGTCTCAACGACCTCGCTGGCGTTCGCGGGCAGTTCGGGGAATCGATCAGCACCGCCCATCTGTGCAAGGTACTCCGAACCGCCGAGTGCGCCACCTGCGGCACCGATGACCAGTAGTTCACCCTCACCCGACAGCGCCGCGGGCGGGGCGTCGTAACCCGCTTTCGTTCCGACCATCGCCAGCGTCGGCGTCGGCGGAATCGAGCCGGACACCGAGTCATTATATAATGAGACGTTACCGCCGACGACCGGCGTCGACAGCGTTTCGCACATATCGGCCAGCCCGTCGACGATCGCTTTGAACCCGCCGTATACGTCGGGCTTCTCGGGATTGCCACCGTTGAGACAGTTGACTGCCGTCAGCGGCAGCGCACCTTTGGCCGCAATGTTAGTGGCGTTTTCGAGAGCCACTGCTTGCGATCCTTCGTAGGGTGCAGCAGTCGTCCAGTTGGGATTGGCTCCCGAGGAGAAGGCAAGCCCGGTTCCCGCGCCGCTGGTGTCGTCAGCGTCGCCGCTCGTTTCGCGGATCGCCATGATCGCCGCATCGTCGCCCGGTTTCAGCGCGGTTCGGACGCCGACTTCGTGGTCGTACTGGCGGTAGACCCAGCGTTTCGAGGCCGTGTTCGGACACGAGACGACCGCGTTGATCGCGTCTTCGAGGTCGACTGCCGGCAGATCGCGCTCGGCCTGTTCGGGTTCGATGGCGTCGAGATCGTTCATCGGCGCGCCCTCGGCGAGGAACTCGGGGTCGACGTCGACGACGACCTCGCCGTCGAACGTACAAACGTAATTCCCCTCGCGGACGTCGCCAATGACCGAGCAACCGAGATCAAACCGCTCGGCGATTTCTGCGACTCGCTCGACATCGTCGGGGTCGACCTCGTAACACATGCGCTCTTGGGACTCGGCAAGCAGGATTTCCAGAGCGTTCATATTCGGTTCCCGTTGGTGGACCTTCTCAAGGTCGATTTCGGCACCGAAGCCGCCTTTGGCGACGAGTTCCGAGGAGGCTCCGCCGAGGCCTGCCGCGCCGAGGTCGCGTGCGGAGAGAATCAGGTTCTCGTCGACCAGCGCCTCGCTGGCTTCGATCAGCAGTTTTTCCGAGTACGGATCGCCCACCTGGACGGCGGGTCGGTCCTCGGTTTCGGCGTCCTCGGCCAGATCCTCACTGGCGAACGACGCGCCGCCGAGCCCGTCGCGGCCGGTGCCGTTGCCGACGAGGACGAGTTTGTTTCCGGCCTCTTGGGCCTCTGCAGTGACGAGACGGTCGGCGTTCGTTAGGCCGATACAGGCGACGTTCACCAGCGGGTTGCCGACGTAGCCCTCGTGGAAGTCGACGCTGCCCGTGACGGTGGGAACGCCGATCGAGTTGCCGTAGTTCGAGATTCCTTCGACAACTCCCTCGAAGAGATACTGGGAGTGTTCGCGGTCGAACGAGCCGAAGTAGAGACTGTCGGCGAGCGCGATCGGATACGCGCCCATCGAGAGCGTATCGCGGACGATGCCGCCGACGCCGGTGGCCGCACCGTCGAAGGGGTCGACGTAGCTCGGATGGTTGTGGCTCTCGATGCCGAGGGTGATGTAAGTCGAGCTGTAGTCGCTTTCCTCGCGGTCGGCTGCGGGCGTCGTGGCGGCCTCGGGGTTGGGGACGGCGATCACGGCGGCGTCGTCACCGGGACCGATGACGACCTGTGTACCCTCGCTGTCGAACGCCGACAGCAGGGGTCGAGATGATCGGTACGCACAGTGCTCGCTCCAGAGGTTTTCGAACAGCGTCGACTCTGCAGGCGTGGGTTGGCGGCCCAGCTCGGAAACGATGAGCTGGTGGTCTGACTCCGGGAGACTCATTCAGTTTCCTGTTCAAAATCACCGGCTTAATCTCTTTCCATGTGCAGAACCATGCATCATCTCGCACGATCGCAGGCGCTGGGAGACGGATCGGTGTCCAGCGCCGAACAATCGCCCTGATCCGATAGCTCTTTGCGAGGGACTCTGTATACGTCAGGGTATGAATGAGTATATTACCTGGGGCGGCGCGGGAATACTCCTCGCGCTGGTCGGCGCAGTCACCATCGCAAGCGAGATTCAACACGGTCTGTCGGCCGGCGATCCGCTGCCGGTTATCTACGGTGGGGCTGTCGTCTTCGCCGCGCTCGTGACCGTGCTGACGATCCTCCCGAGTTTCCGCAAAGACCCCACCCCAGTCGACCACGACTGAGAGCCTTTATTACGTCCCTCTCACAGTAGTCGACCGTGTTAACGGTCGAGCTACACTCCCACTCGGCGCTGTCGCACGACGGCCGCGATCCGGTCGAGCTGTTGCTCGAACAGGCCGCCGCAGTGGGTCTCGACGCGCTCGCAGTGACTGACCACGACGAGATCCAGGCGTCAATAGAGGCTGCCGAGGCCGCCGAAGACTACGGGCTGATCGGCATCATCGGCATGGAGATATCGAGCGCAGCGGGCCACATTCTCGCCTTTGGGATCGACGAACTAATTCCGCCCGGCCTCTCGTATGACGAGACGCTCGAACGCATCCACGAACAGGGCGGCATCGCCGTTATTCCGCACCCGTTTCAGAAATCCAGACACGGGGTCGCACCCCACATAACCGAAGACCAGTTGGCGAGTGCAGACGCGATCGAAGTGTACAACTCACGGCTGTTCACCGGGCGGTCGAACCGACAGGCCGAGCAGTTTGCCATCGAGCGCGGCCTCCCGATGACCGCCGGCAGTGACGCCCACATCTCCGAGATGGTCGGCCAAGCGATCACCGAGGTCGGTGCCGCCAACGGATCGGCCGACGCGATTCTCGAGGCGATCCGCCACGGCCGAACCAGCGTGATCGGCCAGCGAACGCCCTGGCGAATCAGTTTCCAGCAGTTCGGTGGCGGTGCGAAACGCCGGGTCGGACGCATGATCTCGAACCTGTTCGAGGGGCTATGACCGAGCCAGAGATCCGAGGAGCATCGCCATCGCTCGTCCGGTCGACGCTCGAGGCCGGCGATCCGCTCCCCGGCGCAAGCGGTCGTGGCCCACCCGAGATGGGCGGCTTTGGTGGGTTGATCGACGACCAAATCGTCCGGGACGTATTGGGTAGACAGCCGCTGTACACCGAGGCCGATGCCGTCGACCCGGTCGCTGAGGGTGCGTGGGCGTTTTCTCCGGACGAACTCTCGGACCCTGCTGTCGTGCCGCCGGGAGCCGTCCGAACAATCGAAGGAGACAGCCAACGGCTCGTACTTGACGAGCCGCCGGTCGACGATCCGGACGTTGCCCAGGCTGCAGTTACCGAAGCACTCTCTGGTGCGCTGGGACTCGACACCGACAGCCGGTCGACCGACACCGCCGTTGCGTTCTCAGGCGGCGTCGACTCCGCGCTCGTGGCTGCTGGACTCCCCGACGCGCCCTTATACGTGATCGGCTTCGAGGGGAGCCACGACATCGCAGCTGCCCGCGAGGCAGCCGCTGCGATGGGTCGCGCCGACGATCTCCACGTTATCGAACTCGATCACGAGACGCTTCGGGAGGCGGTTCCACGCGTCAGCGAGGCGATCAACCGGACGAACCCGATGGACGTATCCATCGCCCTGCCGCTCGTGCTCGTTGCCGAGCGCGTACGAGCGGATGGCTACGACCGTCTCGCACTGGGACAGGGTGCGGACGAACTCTTTGGGGGGTACTCGAAAGTCGTCGACCCCGCGGCGGATCACCGCGTCGAGGCCGAGACTGTCCGCGGCGCGGTTCGCGAGACGATTTCGACGCTTCCCCAGCAGCTCGAACGCGACGTCTGTGGGTTGCAGGCCGTTGGAATCGAGCCCGTGACGCCCTTTTTGCAGGATCGCGTGGTCGACGCTGCGCTGCGGCTTCCCGGCGAACTCCTGGCGAGCGTCGACGAGCGAAAGATCGCTCTCCGCCGGTTCGCCCGAACCCAAGGCGTAGTGCCCGAGTCGGTCGCGTCGACAGATAAAAAGGCCGTCCAGTACGGCAGTTACGTCAGCCGTGAACTCGACCGACTAGCCCGCCAAGCCGGCTACAAACGCCGGATGGACGACCACGTCGGCCAGTATATTCGATCGCTTACCGGCTGATCTTTAGTTACTTGACTTCGCACCTTATACTGGTGTAGCGCGTAGATGACGTGAAAATCGGATGCTTCCACTCACGTCGTTTCTGTCTTGTACCGCTCCAATTGACGAATTAGCGTGCTTTTCGACCCGGCAAAAGTACCATGCCAAGACCTACGT
>NZ_JAQFWV010000013.1:0-62843 GCF_056175805.1 Halohasta sp. A2
TTTGTGCTTCATTGATCGCGTCATCAAGCTCTTTTTCCGACAGATGTTTCACCAACTTGGTCCGACGAGAAGCCTTCATTAGCGCCTATACGCGCTCCGTAGATTCAAACATAGCGCAGACCACTCGTCCGCTACTCGGTCTCGAACGTAAAGAACCGGACGTTGCATGACGGACAAATGAGCTTTTCTGCCGGCTGTTTGCCCGGCAACGTCACCTCGCCACAGCAGGTCGACTGCGTGATTGTCACGTCATCGCCACAGAGCGGACAGGTCTCAAGCAGCGACCGGAGTGGCCGACCCGCCGCCAGCGAGGTGTGATCGTCGACGCGACCGTCCAGTGCGCGGGCGGCTGCGAGTTCGGCGATCGCGACACCCTGCTGGAGGGTGACCGGCGAGCCACCGGGAGCCTGCAGTATGATGACCGGTCGGTTCCATGTGCGGCGGGTTCGCGTCTCGATTTCGGAAGGCGTGAGCGAGGCGGCGACGTCGGCCAGCGCGTCGAGATCCAGTTCACGGAGTGCGGCCATCTCCTCGCGCCACGCCTCGGCGAACGCGGGGTCGAGTTCGACTGCGCCTTCGGGTTCGTCGTCCGAAAGACGGATCACGCCCGCCGCCAGCAGCGCTTCGAGGACCGTCTCGCCCGACGGCGGACCCTCGGATGGGCTCACCGACCCCAGTGTGACAGGACCGTCGACGGAGTCAGTCGGTTCGTCGGTGTGGGTATTCGACGGTGATTTCACCCCCTCGGTGGCCGAACTCGGGGTTTCGGCGAGCGAACCGGAGACCGGCGGTGTCGAATCGTGGTCGATCCAGTCGACCGGAAGCGAGGCGGCGAGTTCGGGCGCGAGCTGTGGAGTGTAGGGAAACAGATACCCACGCAGGCCGACCGCGCCGAGGCCGGTCGCGGCGACGGCGACGGCGGTTTTTCGTCGGCCGCGGCTCACGAGCGCTCCAACGATAACCGCGAGAATAAGCCCGTTCAAAAGCGTACATGGCCAACATCGGTTCTCTCCAGTGTACTCTGGGCGTCGAACCCGGTCGGTAAGCCAGTCCATGGCGGGGAGTTACTGGGTAGTCGACTTGAGTCTACCGCTGGAGAGAAGGTTTTTATATCAACTACATACTACGAATTGGATGAATGGAAGGAAGATACGTGTGAGTGCTTTCCGATCGGTATGAACGGCGAGAAACTCATCGAAACGTTGGAGGACGCGGGTCTGTCGCCGTACCAGGCCGACGCGTTCGTGACGCTGTTGGGCCTCGGGTCGGCATCGGCGACCGAGATCGCCCAGGCAAGCTCGGTTCCTGATGCACGGATTTACGACGTATTGCGTGGACTCGAAGATGTCGAGTACATCGAGACCTACCAGCAGGACAGCCTTCACGCTCGGGCACACGATCCGGCCGACGTGCTCGCCGACCTCCGCTCGCGGGCCAACCGGTTCGAAACGGCGGCCGAAGCGATCGAAGAGCGCTGGGAACAGCCTGATATCGAAGACCACCAGCTGAGCATTCTCAAGCGTCTCGACACCGTGTTAGCCCAGGCCGACAAGCTGATTCGAGAGGCCGAAACCCAGGTTCATGCCGGGGTTACGGTCGACCAGTACTACGAGCTCGAAGGCGCACTCGAAACCGCGCTCGACCGCGGCGTCGACGTGAAGCTGTGTCTCGTGCCCACGGTCGGCGAAACGGTCGAGCCGCCGTCGATGGAGTCGCTCGCGCGGACCTGTACCGAGGTGCGCGTCCGGTCGGTCCCCTCACCGTTCGTCGTGCTGATTGACCGCTCGTGGACCTGTTTTTCGCCCCATGGCCACTCGACCAACGAGTACGGCGTCATCGTCAACGACCGAACCCACACCTACGTGTTCTATTGGTACTTTTTGACGAGTCTGTGGGAGGTCCACGAGACCATCTACTCGGCGCGCAACGAGGCGTTCCCGGTCACCTACGTCGACATCCGTCACTGTCTGCGGGAGATCGTTCCGCTGCTCGACGAAAGCAAAACGATCGACGTCTCGATCAATGGGATCGAAACCGACAGCGGCCGTGAGATCTCGCTCCGGGGGACGGTCACCGCCGTGACGTACGCCGGCCAACACCTCGACGAAACGAACCCGACACCGCTGTCACAGCTCGCGGGCGAAGCCTCGTTCCGTCTCGAAACCGACGACGGAACCTATTCAGTCGGCGGTTGGGGTGCGATGATCGAGGACATCGAAGCGACCCAGATTACGATCGAAGCGGCGAACTGAGTTTCAGTCGACGTCATCCCCCGGTATCTGACCGGAGCCACGGCCTAATTCTCGTCGATCAAGAGTGATTCCACCGCTCGCTGATCAAAGCCCGCTCGGATTCTCTCAAGCGAGTCAGAAGCCAATTACTATATAAATAGATATGGGTAGGCGAAAATATTACGTGTCCCGGATACAAAAGTGGTAGTAAATAACACAAACTACGCCAGTTCGTGGCCTTCCAGTAGCGGTCGACGTCGCTTCCATCGGCCAGTTACGCGTAGCACAACTGGATACTATTTATTAACTACACCTGTTGTACTCGGTCCAATAATTATAAATAACTATAACCATCATATTTTTTCGTATGGGTAGAAAGCACTCAAACCGACAGAACCGAACCAACGCTGGCGTCTCCCGACGGACGTTCGTCAAGGCCGCCGGTGCCACCGGCGCGACGATGGGTCTGGCGGGCTGTATCTACGGCGGCGACGAGGGCTCCGAGGACACGGTGACGATTGCGATGGGCTCGACGACCATCAGCGACATCGAGGAGAACATGCCGGATCTCCTGTACGAAAACGGTGTCAGCGAAGACATAGAGATCGATTTTAGCGAGCAGTCTGACGACACCGGTGAACAGCGAGACCAGTACACCTCGCTGCTGGAAGCCGAAGAGACCAGTCCCGACCTGTTCATGATGGACTCAGGGTGGGCGAATATCTTCATCGAACAGGGGTACGTCGCCAACCTCTCCGAGGAACTCGACGACGAGACACTCTCGCGCATCGACGACGAGTACTTCGAGGCGTTCGTCGACACGGTTCGAGACGCAGACAGCGGTGACCTCTACGGGGTGCCGCTGTTCCCGGACTACGCGGTCATGATGTACAACAAAGGCTACCTCCGGGATGCTGGCTACACTGACGAGGACTTCGAGCAGTGGGCCACCGAGCCGATGACCTGGTCCGAGTGGGCCGAAATCGCCGAAGAGGCCGTTGAGGACTCCGATGCCGAGTTTGGCTTTTCGACACAGATGGACATCTACGAGGGGACCGCCTGCTGTTCGTTCAACGAGATCATGACCTCGTTCGGCGGCGCGTACTTCGGCGGCGAGGACAACCTCGGTGGACCGGTCGGCGACCGCCCGGTAACGATCGACGAAGACGAGTTCATCGAGGCGCTCGGCATGATTTCGACGCTCGCGGCCAGCGAAGAGGGTGACGACACGCTCGACGAGTACCCGGTCGGACTCGCCTCGTCGGACATCACTCAGTGGCAAGAAAACGACGCACTGTCACCGTTTACCGGCGGCGACGCTGTCTTCCACCGCAACTGGCCGTACGCGATTGTCGAAGCGTTCAGCGGCGAGTACGACTTCGAAGACTCGGACGACCTCGGTGCAATGCCAATGCCGTACGCCGTCGAAGAGGGCGAGGGCGCACACCCTGGCACGGGTGGCTCTACCTCCGCACAGGGCGGTTGGCACATCTGTATGAACCCGAACACCGAAAAGAAAGACCAGGCCCTCGAAGTGTTGACCGCGTTGACGGAAGACGACTTCAACCTCGGTATGCTCGAAGCCATTGCGTGGCTGCCGCCGAAACCCGAACTCTTCGAGGACGAAGAGGCGACCAATCCCGACCAAGTCGGCGATGTCGGCAACTACATGGATACCCTTCGGGTCGCCGGTGAGGGCGCGATGCCCCGGCCGGTGACAACCGAATGGCCCTCGCAGGCCGAAACGATCGCCGAGCAGGTCAACCGGGCCGTTGCCGGAGAGAAATCTCCGGAAGACGCCGCTGCTGATCTGCAAACGGCGATCGAAGAATCCGACTCAAACTAAAATCAATGAGCACTGAACAAGAGACGGTTGCACGCAGCCGCGAACGCCGCTCGGGGCCACTCCTGGCGGTGACTCGGTGGCTCGAAAACCTCGGCGAGACTGCGTTCGCCTACCTGCTTTTGACACCCGTGTTCGTCCTGCTCGGAGCGATCGCGCTGTACCCACTGCTCCGAACGTTCGAACTGTCGATGCTAACCGGCGTGCTCGGAAGCGGGACGCCCGAGTTCGTCGGCCTCCAGAACTACGTCGACCTGTTTACCGGCGAAGCGGACTCACAGCTTCCCGGCTCGGTCACGTTCTTCCCCGAGGTGACGACCAGTGGTGAGTTCCCGTTCGTCCACGTCAACGGCTGGGTGCGCAGCACCCTCATCGTGACGCTGGCGTTCACGGTCGTGAGCGTCTTTTTCGAGACCATCATCGGCTTCGGCCAGGCGCTGGTTCTCGACAAGGACTTCCGGGGTCGACGCTGGGTTCGTGCAGCAATCATCATCCCGTGGGCGATTCCGCTGGTCATCCAGGGGATGATCTTCTACCTGATGTTCCACCCGAGTACCGGGTTTCTAACCCAGTATCTCGCACCGCTCGGCATCGTCGCGCCGACGAACACGCTCAACGATCCGATGAGCGCCTTTTTGATCGTGACGGTCGCAGACATCTGGAAGACGACGGCGTTCATGGCGCTACTCATCCTCGCTGGCCTCCAAAGCATCGACCGGAGCCTCTACGACGTCGCGAAGGTCGCCGGTGCAAACAAATGGCAACAGTTCAAGCTCATCACGTTCCCGCTGGTGCTTCCGGCGCTCGGTATCGCCGTCCTCTTCCGGACGATCGACGCCATGCGAATCTACGGACTGGTCGACTCCGTCTCCAGTTGTACGACCGTTCCGTCGCTGTCGTGTATGGTCGTCGAGACGTTCAACAGCAGCCGCGGACTCGCCTCGGCAGTCGCGTTCGTGACCGCCGGCATCATCGGCGTCGTCGTCTTGGGCGTCATCTACCAGCAGTACAAAGACGGGAGTATCTGAGATGGCAACCGCAACCAACCAATCGACCGACTCCGACGAGGACACCGGCCTCCTGAACCGCTGGACGCGTAGCGTGATCGAGGAGGAAGAAAAACGCGAGCGGCTCTACAGAGCCCTCTTTTGGAGCGCGTGTGGCTTCTTTTTGATCACGACGCTGTTCCCCTTTTACTGGCTGCTCGTGCTGGCGCTGACGCCGAACAGCCAGATTCTCGGCAGCGACTGGTCGCTGCCGGTGATCGGCATTAACTTCCCGCACCCACAGGGGTTCAACATCACCGCCTTCGTCGAGGTGTTCCAGGAGGTTCCGTTCCACCTCTTCGTGTTCAACAGCTTCGTGTTGGCGACGACGACGACCATCATTGTGCTCGCCGTGGCAACGATTGCGGGCTACGTGTTTGGTCGACTGGAGTTCCCCGGTCGCGGCGTGCTCATGCTCGCCGTGCTGGTGATCTCGTACTTCCCACCAGCGGCGTTTCTGATTCCGCTGTTCGACGCCTTCCTCGGGAACGCGATCGTTATTCCGTTCCTCGGCATCGAACTGTTCGAAGCGCCACGGCTCGTGAACACGCCCGGATCGATGATCCTGCCGTTCAGCGCGCTGTTCTTACCGCTGGCGATCTTCATCCTCACGACGTTCTACGGACAGATCCCCGACGGGCTCGAAGACGCCGCCCGCGTCGAGGGCACAACCCGATTGGGCGCGCTGATCCGCGTGATTATGCCGCTTTCGGCGCCCGGACTGGCGACCGCGGCCGTGCTGACGTTCATCGCGGTGTACAACGAGTACTTCTTCAGTTCGATCATGGCACTGGAGAACCAGCCAGAAAACTGGTCGCCGCTCGTCGGCGGGATTCTGAGCTATCAGACCCAGTATACGACGGACTTCAACCTCATGGCCGCCGCGAGCATCGTCGGCGTGCTGCCAGTCGTGGTGATCGTCATCGTCGCCCAAGAACGCATCGTTAGCGGACTGACCGCTGGCGCACTCAAAGAATAGCGATCCGAAAACACACTACACAACCATGGCACGCGTCAAACTCGATAAAGTCACGAAACGCTACGAAGATATCACCGCGGTAAACGAGATGGATCTCCACATCAGGGACGGCGAGTTCGTCTGTCTGGTCGGCCCTTCCGGCTGTGGAAAGTCGACGACGATGGAGACGATTGCCGGTCTCACGAAGCCGACAGAAGGGACGATCCATATCGGCGAAACCGACGTCACGCGGCTTCCACCGATGGATCGTGGGGTCTCGATGGTGTTCCAGAACATCGCGTTGTTCCCCCACATGAACGTCTACGAGAACATCTCGTTCGGCCTCCGGCTGCGAAAACACGATCAAGAAGAGATCGACCGCCGGGTCGAACAGGCCTCCGACATCGTCCAGCTCGAAGGCATGCTCGAACGCGAGCCCAACGAACTGTCGGGCGGCCAGCAACAGCGCGTCGCGATCGCCCGTGCGATCGTCCGCAAGCCAGACGTCTTCCTGATGGACGAGCCGCTGGCGAACCTCGACGCCAAGCTTCGGGTTCACATGCGAACCGAACTCCAGCGACTCCACAAACAGCTCGGGACGACGATCATCTACGTCACCCACGATCAGGCCGAGGCGATGACGATGTCTGACCGGATCGCCGTCATCAACGGCGGTGAACTCCAGCAGATCGACCCGCCGTTGGTCTGTTACAACGAACCGGCGAACCTCTTCGTTGCCGGCTTCATCGGTTCGCCGTCGATGAACTTCATCGAAGGCGAGATTACCGACACGGGGCTGTCGACCGAACACTTCGAAATCGAGTTCAATACCAGCGCGCTCGGCCTCTCGCGCGGCGAGACGATCACGATGGGGATCCGACCCGAGGACATCTACCGCGTCGACAGCGTCGACGCCGCGACGAGCACCTCGGAGGTCATCGAGGCCCGGACGGACGTGCTCGAACCGATGGGCGACCAGATTTTCGTCTACCTCTCGTTGGACGAGACAAGTGGCGAGATGATGACCAGCGCCGAGGCGTCATCAGCTTCGAACCAGCTTTTGATGAGCGTCGACCCCGATTCGGTGATCGACGAGGACGAGCCAGTGTCGGTCGTGTTGGATCGCTCGAAGATCCACCTGTTCGACACGGAAAACGGCGACGCGCTCGCCCACGGCATCACCGCACTGTCGGAGTCGACCTCGCCTTCGGCCGGTGGCTCGGCCGGCGTCGCGACCGCGGACTCGGAGGTGGGCGGCTCCAGTGAGTAGCCTCGTTCCGGTGGTCTACTACGGCGGGTTGACGGTGCTGTTTTTCTTCTGGATCTACGGCATCGTCTCGTTCGGCTACGACGTCAAAAACAAAATCATCCCTGGCATCGCGCGCTACCGAGCCGGCCGGGCAACACAGAAACAACAGCAAGAACGCGAGCGCGAACAGGCAGAAAAAGAAGAGCAACTGTACTAACTATGATATATTCGGGCACCAAGGTACACATTGGAGCGTTCAGAGTCACCCCCTCCGTCTCCAACCGTTCGCCATTCAGGCTGGCGGATTCGCAGAGTCGGACACCGTTTCGTCCCGGTAACGTGAACTTTAACAACAGGTGTTGTAAATAATCTTCAATGGGATCTAACTCACCAGTACGAGTAGGGATCATCGGTCTCGGTGGCATCGGGCACCACCACGCCGACAGACTCGAAGAACAGGACGCAACGCTCGTCGGTGGGGCCGACATCTCGGGTGAAGCACGCCGCACGTTCAGCGAGAGCTACAACGTGCCGACCTACGAGAACGCCGACGAACTGATCGGGATTGCCGATGCGATTCTGATCACGACGCCGAACCGCTTCCACGAGGAGTACGCTATCGCCGGCCTCGAAGCAGGCTGTGACGTACTGTTGGAAAAACCGTTGGCTCACACGCTCGAAAGCGCCCAGCGGATCGCCGAGGCGGCCGACACGGCCGAGGGGTTCTGTATGGTCGGGTTCAACAACCGGTTCGCTTCGCCGGTCGAAGTGATCAAACAGTACCAACAAGAGGGCCGCTTCGGCGAGTTCGTCCACATCGAAGCCAACTACGTCCGCCGGCGTGGCATTCCGGGTCGCGGTTCGTGGTTCACCTCGAAGGACGTCGCCGGCGGCGGCTCGCTCATCGATATCGGCGTTCACGCGGTCGACCTCGCGCTCTACTTTTTGGATTTCCCCGAAATCACCGAGGTCTCGGGCATGACGCGCTCGCAGTTCGGCACCCGCGACGACTACGCGTTCGTCGAGATGTGGGGCGACGACATCGGTCCAGACGGGTTCGATGTCGACGATTCGGCGACGGCGTTTATTCGAACGGACGCCGGCCAGACGATCTGTCTCGATGTGGCGTGGGCGACCAACCGCCCGAAGAACGACGAGTTCATTCTGCGGGGCACCGAGGCGGGCGTCCGGTTCGACCGGTCAAGCCACGAGCTCACCGTGTTCGAGGACGGCAAAGCCGGACGAGACCACCTCACCGATGCAGCAATCGAAACCCAAGCAAACGACACCCACCGAACCGAACAGGGCTACTTCCTCGATCACGTCCGGTCGGCCACCACACCGGATCGAAACACGGTCGAGCAGGGAATCGAAGTCCAGCGTGTGATCGAAGCGATCTATCAGTCCTCCGAGAAGGGCCAGGCGATCTCGCTGGACTGAGCGTCGCTGGTTACACCGTATTGATAAATCATAAATATAATTCTAAAGATTTATTCGGTATGTTGTAGTACCGTAGTCCATGAAGCTTGGAGTGCTTACTGTCCCCCTCGGCCAGGAGTCGATCGACTCGGCGTTCGCCTATCTCGACGACATCGGCGTCGACGCCGTCGAGATCGGCGTCGGTGGCTACCCCGGCGAGGACCACCTCGACCGGACCGAGATGCTCGACGACGACGAAAAGCAGGCCGAACTGCACGACCTGCTCGACGAACACGACCTCGAAATCAGCGCGCTGGCGACCCACAACAACCCGCTGCACCCCGCCGACGAGCGCGCTGCCGAGGCCGACCGCGAGCTTCGGGAGGCGATCGAATTGGCCGCTCAGCTCGAGGTGAACACGATCACCTGCTTTTCTGGACTCCCGGCTGGCGGACCGAACGACGAGGTCCCCAACTGGATCACCGCCCCGTGGCCGACCGAACACGCCGACGCCCACGAGTACCAGTGGACCGTCGCGCGCAACTACTGGACCGAGTTGGCCGAGTTCGCCGACCAGCAGGGTGTCGACGTCGCCATCGAGATGCATCCCAACATGCTGGTTTACGAGCCCCACGGGATGCTGCGGCTCCGTGAGTCGACCAACGAGCGCATCGGCGCGAACTTCGATCCCTCGCACCTCTACTGGCAGGGAATCGAGGTCACCGACGCGATCCGACTGCTCGGCGAGCAGGATGCGATCCACCACTTCCACGCCAAGGACACCAAGATCTACGAGCCCGTCGCCCGCGAGAAAGGCGTACTCGATACGACCGACTACACCGACGAGCCGAACCGTGCGTGGCTGTTCCGGTCGATTGGCTACGGCCACGGTGAGTCCCACTGGAAGGACGTGGTTTCGACCCTGCGGATGGTTGGCTACGAGGGCGCGCTGTCGATCGAACACGAGGACTCGCTGACGACCTCGAAAGAAGGTCTCGAAAAGGCGGTCGACGTGCTCTCGCGGGCTCTCTTTGAAACCGAACCCGGCGACGCCTACTGGGCGGAGTGAATCATGACGGAACCACTCACTATCGGGATGCTGGGGTATCGGTTCATGGGCAAGGCCCACTCGAACGCCCTCGCACGGCTGCCGATGTTCTTCCCTGAGGCCCCCGAAATCGAACGCCATACGCTGATCGGCCGCGACGAGGAGGCACTGGCCGATGCGGCCGACCGCTTCGGCTTCACCCACACCGCAACCGACTGGGAAGATGTGGTCGAGGAGGTCGACGTCTTCTACAACCTCGGGCCGAACCACCTCCACGCCGAGCCCTCGATCGCGGCGCTCGACGCCGGGACGCCCGTCCTCTGCGAGAAGCCGCTCGCACCCACGCTCGAAGCGGCCGAAGCGATGCGGGATGCAGCGGCCGACGCAGGGGTCCCGGCGGGCTGTGCGTTCAACTACCGGTTTGTGCCTGCGATCCAGTACGCCAAGGAGCTGATCGATTCGGGCGACCTCGGCGAGATCCACCACGTCCGCGGGCGCTACCTGCAGGACTGGCTCGTCGACCCCGAGGCACCGTGGGCCTGGCGGATGGACGCCGACCTCGCGGGCTCGGGCGCACTGGGGGATCTGGGCGCGCACACCGTCGACCTCGCGCGGTTTCTCGTCGGCGAACAAACCGGAGACATCGAGCGCATCTCCGGACACCTCGAAACGTTCGTCGACGAACGTCCCGTCTACGCCGACGACGGGAGCGTCGAAGAACACCGCCCGGTGACGGTCGACGATGCCTACACCGCCCAGGCCGAGTTTTCGAACGGCGCGGTCGGAAGCTTCGAGGCCTCCCGCTTTGCGACCGGTCACAAAAACGACCACACCATAGAGATCCACGGCTCGGCAGGGAGTCTCAAATTCTCCCTGGAGCGACTCAACGAACTCGAAGTTCTGACTGGCGACAGCCGGGGCTACGAAACAATCTTAGTGACCGACGAAACCGATCCCTACGTCGACCACTGGTGGCCGCCGGGCCACGTTATCGGCTGGGAACACACGTTCGTCCACGAGAACTTCGAGTTCCTGTCTGCGGTCGCCGAGCGAGCGGAGTTTTCGCCGTCGTTCGCCGACGCCTACGAGGTCCAGACGATCCTGGACGCCATCGAACGGTCAGACGACCGTGGCGAGTGGGTCGACTTGTAGCTACTCGGTTCGGACGAACGTCACCGGGCAGGGTGCCGAGAGCAACACCGTCTGGGCGGTCGACCCGAAGACGGCCTTGCCCGCTGGCGTTCGACCACGTCCGCCGATAATGACGAGATCCGCCCCGATTTCGTCTGCAAGAGTCGCTAGTTTGTCGCCTTCGGAGCCGCCGTTTTTGAGCCGTCCTTCGACCGTGTACTCGATCCCGGCGTCGGCGAGCCGTTCGGCGACCGCGCGGTTTCCCACCTTCCGCTCGGCGACCACGCTGGGCGTCACCTCGCTGTTCGGGCCGAACTTGAGTCGCTGGCGGGCCTCGTCGTAGGCCTCCGTCGAAAAGACGTGTCCCAACACCACTGTGGCTCCCGCTGGCCCGGCGATGTCGACGGCCGTTGACGCGAGTTCGTCGGTCTCGCTGTTTTCGTCCGTTTCAACTGCCACGAGTACTGTTTCAAGGCTCATTACGTCGACGAACGGGCCGGGCTCGTAAATATTTACTGACTTCCGAGTAAATATTTCACGAACGTTCCTTCGGGTGTGGGGCGTGAGCGAATCACCCGTCAGGCTCCGGTGATTAACTGACACGACCACATCGGCTGGGAGGGTGTGCTTGCTTGGTGTGAGCGAGACAGCTATTGGGGAGTGGTCGACGACCGCGTCGCCCTGATTCCTGTCGCACCGGTGACGAGTACGGATCGTGGCATGGTCCCCGATTCGAGCGGGAACTTTGTCAAAGACGGCGAGGCTGGCCAGTATGGGATAATATCAGTGTTCATGGGTCGGCTCTTCGGCCCGGTCGACCGCGTGGTCGTCGGCCCGGATGTCGGCGTCCGCGACCGTTTGGTCGACCTCGACGAGGCGGTCGAGTCGGCGCTCGAACTCCGCATCGTCGATCTCCCCGGCGGCATACCGGTGTTTGAGCTCGTCGAGGAGTGTTCGGTCAGGGGTGTCGGTCGACTCGATCGTTCTGATCTCGCGCCAGCGCCAGACGATCCACGCGGCGAAGCTGCCGACGATCACCCCTGTCGTGGCCAGAAAGCTCGGCGTCGAGACGTGGCCGTAGGGCCACATGAACCCGACGATGGCGATGATGTCCGCGCCGAAGACGACCACTATGCCGAGCATGAGATCCGTGACGAGGCCCTCCTCGGGGCCGACTGCCCGAGTGGTCAGCTGTCGGGCGAGTCCATAGTTATTCGATCATTGAGTGCGTACTGTTATTGATTGACAATGGTTGAGTATTATGACTGGGTGCTCGTGGGAATCGTCGGCAGCGTCCTGCTGGGGCTGGCAGTGAGCGCCGTTGCGGGCGTCGGGCTGCGGGCCGGGCTGTTCGCTGGGACAGTCGTGTTAACGCTGTTCCTCTACGACGCCTTGTTCCGCAATCCGCCGCTGCCGCGGACCGATCCCATGGTGGTCGTTCCGGTGGTCGTCTGGCACATCGGCATCATGGTGTTGGGTGTCGGGGTCGTCGTTGGGTGAGTGGTTTGGGTATCAGTAGGGTGTGTCGACCAGCGAGTGGCAGTCAGTGGGTAGTGTGTAGCGGTGAATTCAGAGACCCAGAAAGCCCCTGCCATCTCGACTCCCGAGACTCGACCGGAGCCTGTCGGGTGTTTCTGGTTCTGCACCGTTACGGTATCTGCATCACACACTAGTTTTGAATCAGATTACTCGTCACCACCAAGCGATTTCAGTCGACGAACGAGCTTCGGATATGTATCAGGCGCACAGTACCAGGCGCTGTCGACCATCCCGTCGATCACCGACGCGTCGAGCCCAGCCAACTGGACATTCGCCGCAAAACCGTGTTTTTTGAGTACCCCACGACCATCGCGGTCCATATGGCAACTGAAGGTGGACTTCTGGAATCCTTTCCCGACAGCCCAGTAACGAGCACCGCGCTGTCGAGCCTCGAAGACAGCGACGCGATCCTGACGGCGATCCCGCTGATCGCCACCGAACAGGGTCCCACAGAACGTTCCGAGCTCGTGGTAATCCAGACCGAGTCGGTCGCAGTCGTCGCTTCCTACGACGACGACGAGGGGTGGACCGTCGACCATCGCGTCGACGGTTCCGACCGCGATCCGAGTGCCGTCTTGGAAGACGCAATGATCGCGGGACAGGGAGACAGTTCGCTGATCGAGTCGCCCGAGGAGTAGTAACAAAACGGCTCGTAATCGACTGATTGGTCGCCTACTCGCGGTCAGGGCCATTGCCTTTCGGCAACCGGATCTCGATAACGGTCCCCGGCGTCGTCGGGTCGACCACCTCGAGCGTGCCGTCGACGCCGGTGACGATCCAGTAGACGAGCCACAGCCCCAGTCCCGAGCCGTGAACGAGCGGCGTCTCCTCGCCGGATTCCAGCACCGAACGCTCCAGTCGTGGAAGTCCCGGCCCGTCGTCGGTGACGCGAACGACCGCGCGCTCGCCAAGGTCTTCGATCTCGATGTCGACCGTCGGCGCGTCGCCCGCGTGTTTCGCGGCGTTGTCGACCAACTCCCACAGCGCCGTCTCCAGTCGGGGTGAACTGTCGACGACCACCGACAGGGGAGCGCTCACCGCAATCGAGGCGGCGGGATGGCGGTCGCCGATTTCGTCGGCAACCCGGTCGGCCAGTGGCCGGAGATCGATGGCTTGCCGGTCGTCGAAAACCTCGAGGTTTCGTTCGAGTTTTTGGGCCGTCTCGCTCAGATCGAGGAGTCGACCCGCGGTCGTCCGCACCCGACGGGCCAGCGTTTCGTGGTCGCCGTCCAGTTGGGCTTCGAGCAGTTCGGCGTAGCCGTTGATGACGCCGACATCGTTGCGGAGGTTGTGCCGCAGGACGCGGTTGATCACGCTGATCAGCCCCTCGCGGCGCTTGCGGTCGGTCGCGTCCCGGCTCATCCCCTGCACCGCGACGATGTCTTCCGGGGTGCGGTCGTCGACCGGGACGCTGCTGTCGTAGATCGGCGTCCCGCGAACGTCGACGTAGACGATCTCGCCGCCCTTCGTTTCCAGCGGGAGGGAGCTCTCCTCGATCGTTTCGCCGGAGAGAACCCGTTCGAACAGGTCCATGCTGCGGTCGGTGGGCTCGCCGTCGGCGACAAGGAGCGTGACCGGCTGACCGTCGAGTTCGTTGGGGTCGTAGCCCAGCAGATCGAAGTGCGACGCGGAGGTGTAGATGAACCGCCCCGCTAGATCCAGCCGGAAGACCAGATCGAAACTGGCGTCAATGACGGCCCGATAGACTTCGGCCCGCTCATCGAGCAGCGCCTCCCGCTCGGCGAGTTCGCGTTCGTACTCCTGTTGTTCGATCTCGTAGCCCGCCATCTGGGCGACCAGATGGCTAAAGGATTTCTCGGCCTCCGAAAACGCCTCGGCACGGGGATCGTACGAGGCGAAACAGACTGTCCCATGAGGCTCGTTGTCGACCAGAATTGGTGCCCCATGATAACAGTGAATGCCGTGCTCGGTAGCCCCCGGGTGGTCTTCAAGGCCTTCGGTGGCGACATCAGCAAACGCGAATATCTGTTCGTCCTGAATCGTCCGCAGACAGAAGGTGTTGGTAAGGTCCTCTTGGAGGCCGGTGAGATCGGTCCCGTCGGGCAGCTCGGTGCTAATGACTGCCTCCCACTCGTTGGTCTCGGTGTCGATCTCGGTGATGTAGCCGAAGTCGACGCCGAATTGGTCGACGCCGATCTCGAGGGCCTCACGGAGCCGTTCGTCCAGCGGCCGGTCGGTCTGCATAACCTCGTAGAGCCGTGAGTACGCGGTCTGCCGATCGAATCCGCCGCGCCGATCGCTCATACTAATATATACGGAGTCGACATTGTTATCCTTGCTGGTCTGGCCGATATGACATTGGTATTGATACCGCTCCCGACAGCTTATCAGTCAGAACCCAGCTCGCCGTTCGGCTGGCTTTTTATCGGCTCCGTCCCTCCTCACGGTATGGTTTCGGATCTGTTCGACCCCGACCGGTGGGAGCCGGTCGACGGGTTCGACTTCGACGATATCACCTACCACCGCGGGGTGGACGTCCCGGCCGTCCGCATCGCCTTCGACCGCCCCGAGGTCCGCAACGCCTTCCGACCCGGCACGGTCGACGAACTGTACACCGCGCTCGATCACGCCCGGAAACAGGCCACCGTTGGCTGTGTCCTCCTGACGGGCAACGGCCCCTCGGAAAAGGATGGCGGCTGGGCGTTCTGTTCGGGTGGCGACCAGTCAGTGCGAGGAGGTTCAGGCTACGAGTACCGCGACGACGACGAAGCCGACGAAGACGACGACCCCACCGTGCGGGAGGCCAAAGCGGGTCGACTCCACATCCTCGAAGTCCAGCGCTTGATCCGCACGATGCCCAAACCCGTCGTCGCCGTGGTGCCGGGGTGGGCCGTGGGTGGCGGCCATTCGCTTCACGTGATCTGTGATCTCACGCTCGCCAGCGCCGAGCACGCCAAGTTCCTCCAGACGGACCCCGACGTCGCGTCCTTCGACGGCGGGTTCGGCTCGGCGTATCTCGCCAAGCAGGTCGGCCAAAAAAAGGCCCGCGAGATCTTCTTCCGGGGGAAAACCTACTCGGCCCAAGAGGCTGTCGACATGGGGATGGCAAACGAGGCGATTCCCCACGAGGAGCTCGAAGACGTAGCCCTCGAATGGGCCGACGAGATGACCCAAAAGAGTCCGACCGCGATGCGGATGCTCAAATTTGCTTTTAATGCGACCGACGACGGGCTGGTCGGCCAGCAGGTGTTTGCGGGCGAGGCGACCCGGCTGGCGTATATGACCGACGAAGCCAAGGAGGGCCGGGATGCCTTTTTGGAGGGTCGGGAGCCGGAGTTCGACGACTACCCGTGGCACTACTGACAACTACATCGGCGGGCTGACGTCATCCATTACCGCCCGAACGAGTTCCGCTTCGGCCCACTGGAGATGCTCGCTGACGGTGGCCAAGAGACAATCGAGTTCGGCAGCCGAGATCAGTCGACCAAACCAACGCCGGTGATCTCGAACCGTGCGCCACCGCCAGCGCCTGCTGTAACCCGGATCTCCCAGCCGTGTGCCTCGACGATCTCGGCCACGATATTCAGCCCGAGCCCAGTGCCGTCGTGGGACGTCGAGTAGCCGCCCTCGAAAACCGTCTCGCGGTTCGTCTCCGGGATACCGGGGCCGTCGTCTTCGATATAAAAGCCATCGTCGAGCTCGCCAACGGTCACCTGAACGCGCTGGCCACCGTGTTCGACTGCATTACGAATGAGGTTCTCCAACAGCTGTTGGAGTCGTGTCTCGTCAGCGTCGACCGTTCGGTCGGCCTGGATCGATATCGTGGCCTGCTCGGTCGGCACGGTTTCCCAACACCGTTCGACGAGCGACCGGAGTTCGACGAGCGAGCGGTCGCCGATAGCGTTTTCGGTCCGGCTCAACAGGAGCACATCGTCGATTAGCGTGTCCATCCGGTCGACCGCCGACTGCACGCGACCCAGTTGCGAGACGTCACCGGTTTCGACCGCCAGATCGACGTAACCCTCGATGATGCTAAGGGGATTTCGCAGGTCGTGGGAGACGATCGAGGCGAACCGGTCCAACTGCTTGTTCTGTTCGTGAAGCTTCTCGGTCGCCTGTCGGCGCTTGAGTTCGTAGCTCACCCACCGGCTCATCAGATCGACGAGCGTTCGGTCCCACTCGGTGAACTGGTCTGTTCGGGCTTCGGTGTCGTAAAAGCAGAACGTCCCGTACACCGTCTCATCAATAAAAACCGGTGCGCCGAGATAACACGAAATACCCCACTCGGTGAACCCTGCCCGGTGGGTTTGTTCGGGGGCGTCACGTTCGATATCGCCGAGAACGATCGTCTGTTCGGTGCTGGCAGCGATTTCGCAGTTCGTCGCTGACACCGGAACGACATCGCCTTCGAGTAGACGGTCATCGTCGGCCGAAACGACCTCGAAAACGTAGTCGTCGCCATCGATCCGCGAAAGCGTCCCGTATCTGGTTCCGAGTTCGGCCCGCCCGAGTTCGAGCAGGTTGTCACCTGCTGGTCGAACGAGTCGGCCCGCTCGGAGATGATATCGTGCATCGTTCGAAGCACGCACTCGCGGTCGTGGCGTTCGGTGACGTCCTGAACGGCTCCACGGAGCGTTTCGACGCGACCGTTACGGACGGTTGGAATTCCTTTGAAGTGCGCCCACCGAACCTCACCGTCCGGACGACAGAACCGAACTTCGAGGTCGTAGCTCTTGGCCTCGTCGAGCGCCGTGGCAACCGCGTCTGCGACGAGCGGGCGATCCGCTCGGTGGAACACCCCAAGGGTTGTCTGTAGTGTGAGTGCCGTATCGGGTTCGATACCGAACAGTTCGTAGAGGTGGTCGGTCCAGAACACCGATTCGGTCTCGGTATCGAGTTCCCAGCCGCCGACGTCGGCAATGCGCTCGGTTTGGCTCAGGAGATCCGCTGTTCGTTCACACTCACGTTCGCGTTCAGCGTACAGTCGGTAGGCCGCTATCTGGTCGGTGAGTCGGTCGATAAATGCAGTCTGTGGACCGTCACAGCCGATCTGGAAGACGAGCGTGTGTCGGTCTGTCGAATCCATGTCGACAAGGCGAGTTTCGCTGCCATCCGCACAGAGAACGAACGGAAGTACTGGCTCGGCCTCACGGACGGCCGAGAGTAGTTCGAATCCGTCGCCGTCCGACAGCGTCGACGCCGAGACAATACAGTCGACGTCGGTAGCGGCGAGCAGTTCGAGACCCTCATCGAGGCTTGCGGCGGTCCGAACGTCGACCGTCTCGAACGTCCGTTCAAACGCGGATCTGATAGCATCACTCTCCCAATCGGCCTCGACTGAGAGAACACGAACAACTGCCGCAGTCTCCCTCATTGTTGTTCTTTATAACACGCGCAGTGAACATAAACAGCTAGATAATACCATACATAAGTAACAGTAATCCACTGTGTGAGAGGCTGTTCGTCAGCAAAACAAGTTCGAATGTTTTGACAGTTCTAGTATGACTGCTGGCGATCGCCGTCGACGGCCTCTTTCCACTCACCGAGCCCCGATGGATCGAGATGGATGTGTGCATCGCCGACCGCTTCGACACTCCGCAGGCTGTCGACCAGTTCGCTTTCGAGATCATGGGCTTCACGAATCGTCATCTCGCCGTCGACTTCGACGTGAACCTCGACTTCCAAGACGGTTCCATCGTAATACACGGTCAGATCGTGGAGTCCTTCGACGGCCGGATGGGCCTTAATATGGGTTCGTATCGCCTCGCGTTTCGCCCCGGTGGGTGCCGCGCCGACCAGATAGTCGATGTTCTCCCGGCCGATGTCGACGCCCTGATACATCACCAACAAACTCACCAGCCCACCAGCGATCGGGTCCAAAATCGGGTAGCCGCCGAGCACGCCGAGCACGCCGACGATCGCGGCGACTGTCGTATACAGATCGTTGAGACAGTCGGTCGCCAGCGCCGCGAGCGCGGTCGACTCCAGGCCCTCGTTCTGTTTGATCGTATACCAGTAGACGAGGTACATGTCGACCAGTGCGAACACAAGCGCGCCGACCAGCAGATAGCTGAAGCGGACGCCGGGGGCTCCCTCGACGATACCCTCGACGGATTCGATCAAAAGGTTCAACCCGAGCACGGCGATCACCGCGCCGACGAACAGCGCGGTCAGCGGCTCGATACGGGCGTGGCCGTGTGGGTGGTTGTCATCAGGAGTTTCGTACGAGCTACTGCCCCAGATGAGCACGACAAAACTGGCAACGAGATCGGCGACCGAGTGGGCCGCATCAGCGACGAGTGCGACCGAGCCGAACGTGAGACCGGCGACTCCCTCGACGATGATCTTGATCGCGTTGCCGAGCACGTTCGCCCACGACGCCCGCGAGAATCGGCGTCTGGCGTCGTCGACGTCCATACAGAGTGTGGGCGAAAACGACACTTGAGCGTTCGGATTTCGGACCTCAAACGGGGTCTTTTGCCGCGTCTACTGGTGTTTTCGACGCCGTCTAAATCAGTCGATCGGCTCGATGGTTGCCTCGCGGTCGACGACCGAATCTTCGTCGACCGTTCGGTGGCCGACCGTCCGCTGGGGGAACGGAATCGAGATCGACTCGGTCTCGAATCGATCTTTGACGTTTTCGACAACTGCGGCGGTCGCCCGCCAGCGCCGCTGTGGGGTTGGCGGTGAGATCCAAAACCGGATGTCGAGGTCGACCGCCGAGCCGCCGAAGCTCACCGGGAACACCTGTGGGTTCGGATTCCCGTCGACGAAGTCGGCTTCTTTGATCGCCTCGACGGCGACGGCGGCCGCGTGGTGTGGGTCGGCCTCGTAGTCGATACCGACCTCGACATGCACCCGTAGCTTGCCATCACGGCTTCGGTTGATGACTGCCCGCTGGCCGACGTTGTCGTTCGGGATCACGACGTGCTCGCCGTCGAAGTTACGCATGTGGGTGTTCATGATCGTGATCTTGGTGACGATCCCTTCGTTGTCGCCGATCTGGACCCAGTCGCCGATCTCGAACGGTCGCGACAGCATGAGGACGAAGCCAGCGATCAGCGCCCCAAGCGTTTGACGAGCGGCCATCCCGACGACGATCCCGAGAAAGCCCGCGCCCACAAGAATACCACCGAGATCGATCTGCCAGATGCTGAGCACCCCGATGGAGACCGCCACCAATAAGCACACCTGTCCAACACGGGTGAGAATTTGTTCTTGATGCGCCGATATCTGGCTTGTATCGGTCGTGAACTCCGAAATCAGGTCCTTGAGAAGCGAGTTCGCAACAATGGCGATCACGACCAACCCGACAGTCCCCAGAAGCTGGCTCAGTGTCGGAAGCGCCGACTCGACCACTCCGAGAAGCCACCATGCCACGTCGACGAACCCCCAGACGATGAGCAGCGAAAGCACCAACCCGACGAACAACACGAGTTGAATCGTTCTCACAGTCAGGACGACCACCACCGAGAGTGGGACGGTTTCGTCGAGCCGGTCGACGAACTCGGTGGCTCGACCGTCGAGTCTCTCGCGGCTCAGTTCGGCCGTCATGCGCTGGCTCTGGTCGACAAGCCGTGGAACAACGAACCCGGCTGCTGCTGCCGAAAACACGACGAGCCCGACACTGACCACCAACTGAATCTCCACCGAGACGAACTCCCCCAACAGCGACTCCAACTGTGTGAGAACCCCCGTGATCTGCATAGGAATTGTAAAAAGCACATACTTAAATTAATTCTGATAAAAAGCGCAAAAGCGTGTGTCGCTGTCTCACATGCTACCTGAGTCGGTATACAGTACCACGGGGAGCCGAGAGATTCCCAAAGACGCACCACAACTGTACCTGCAGACTCGAAAAACGTGGGTTACTCGTCGTTCAGATGGGCCTCGACACGACTGATGAGCTGTTCGTTGCCGAGGTGAACGGGCACACGCTGGTGGAACTCGGAGGCCTCGACATCGAGGATCGACTGGCTGCCGTCGGACGACACACCGCCAGCGGACTCGACGATGTAAGCGATCGGGATCCCCTCGAATTCGAGCCGAAGTTTGCCGTTGGGTGCTGACTGGAGAGCGGGATACGAGAAGATGCCGCCGTAGGTCAACACCTGATTCACGTCGGCGACCATCGAGCCGCCGTAGCGGAGTTTGTACTCCTGTTCGACCTCGTCGATGAACGCGGCGAAGCCGTCGGTCCAGTCGGGGACCCGACCACCCATGCCGTAGACGGTCGGCTCATCCGGGATCGTCACGTCGTCGTTGATGATCTCGATCTCACCCTCGCCAACGTTGGCCTCGTAGACCGTCCCGTTGCGGGCGACGGTCATCGTCAAAATCGGCCCGAACAGGACGAAGCCGGAGGACAGCAGCCTGTCGCCGCCAGCCGGGAAGTCGCCCTCGTAGACCGCGATGATCGTCCCCATCGGGCTGTTGGGCTTGATGTTCGACGAACCATCGAGCGGGTCGCAGGCGATCGAGATGTCGCCGTCGCCGGTGTCGATCGGCTCGGCCTGCTCCTCGCTGGCGTACCAGCCGACGCCGTCGATTTCGCCGAGGGCCGCCTCAATGAGTTCGTCGGCGTAGGCGTCGGCCTCCAACCGCGTCTCGCCGCTGGGGTTGACCTCGTCGCTTTTGACCCGTCGACCGGGCAGCGACGCCCGGATTTCGGGGGCGAGTTCGGCGAGCGTTTCGAAGATGTCGTCGAGTACGGCGTCGTAATCGCCGCTGGATGTTGGTGAGCTCATGAGTCGAGAGCCGCCGGGTTTGTCGGGTCTGATCCCATCACGTCGAGCGCGTCTGCCACACTGGCTTCGTCGAAAATCACTGCTTCGAGTCCGTCGAGGATCTGCTCAGGATTGTCGCGCTGGAAGACGTTCCGACCCACCGCCAACCCATCCGCACCGGCATCCATCGCCGCACGAACCGTCGACAGGAAGTCCTGATCGTTGGTTTTCGAGCCGCCGCTCATAACGACCTTCGAGTTGCCAGCCATCCGAACCGCATGGGCCATCGCCTCGGCCGAACCGGGATACTTCACCTTCGTAATGTCCGCGCCGAGTTCGAGTCCGAGCCGCGTCGAGTAGGCGATCGTCGACGGCGTGGTCGCGTTTTTCAACCCTTGGCCGCGCGGATAGGACCACATCACGACGCCCAGATCGTGTTCGCGGGCGGCCTCCTGGGCCTGTCGAAACTCTTCGACCATCTCGATTTCGTGGTTCGAGCCGCCGTAGACCGTAAAGCCGATCGCGTCAGCGCCCACGTCGACGGCGTTTTCGACCGTCCAGTTCACCGCCGAGTTCGGTTCGCCCGTCCAGAGGTTCGACGTACCGTTGAGTTTGGCCAGGAGTGTGACCTCCTCGGAGTAGGACGGATAGTACCCCTCGGCGACCCCTTTCTGGACTGCGACCGCGGTCACCGCCTCGTGGGTGCCGAGTTCGAATATCCGGTCGGGATCGGCCGTTTCCGGATTCGGTTCGAAGTCGACTGGACCGTGCTCCAGCCCGTGATCGTAGGCGAGAATCAGCGACTTCCCGTCGCGAGTGATCGCCTCGTCAGCGTGTGGGATCATCAGTAGTATGTCCCGCAATCTACCATAAAAACACTGTGGTCAATACCATGGATTTGATACGTCTTGCCTGGCCGAACGGCCGGTTTTCGCCGTTCGATTATTGTATTTTGTAGTAAATCCTTCGCGTTTGTACGGGGTTTGTTGTCAATTCAGTAGGTTCAGCACAGTGGTTCGACTGAGAGTGACCGATTCAATAATAATTGACAATGATATAAGACTCGCTCTGGTAAACCCCTCGGGCTCAGGTCCCGAGACACTCGGCCTGCCCCACCTATAGAACGGAGGTTGACGAACCGCAGACTCGTTCGCCCGAGGTTACTTCGAGCGAGTGTCGACATCCCGCGCGGCGGTATACCAGTCGGTGACGGCGGATCTGGGCAGGCCGAGCACATCGGCGACGTGTTCGGGATTGGCGGTGGCGAGGCTTCGAACAGAAGTGATCCCGGCCTGTGCGAGTCGGTCGGCTGCGTTGGCGTCGACGCAATCGAGGTCGGTTACTGGCGTTGGTTTGCTCCGGGCCTGCCAGGCAGCTTCAGCACTGATCGCATCACCACGGCCATCGCTCGCGGTGTCAAGCTCGGACTGTGCTGGCACCCCGGCGTGGTTCGGCCACGGAGTTCGATTCACTGGACTATCGTCCGCGTCGCTCTCGACGACGGCCGACGTGACGTCGGCTCCAGGCTCATCAGTCGACTCCCAGTCGCCAGCCGAGGCCGCTACCCACGCGGCTTCCGCGGTGCCAAGCCCTCTAATCTGTGCTGATCGACGGTCGAGGTCGCCACCCGAACGAAACGACCACGACAGCGAGTGCTCTCGGCGAATCTTGGCGGCGACACCCGGATTGACGCCAGCATCTACCAGGTTCCGATACGAGACACGCTTGTCGGTGATGGCTGTGGCGTCGTATCCGTTGTGCGCTAACACTGCCGCTGTCGCCGGGCCGATAAACCGAAGCGATTCGAGAGGTGTGTCGACAGCGGCCGAATCGGTACTCCCGCTAGACACAACCAATCACCATTTCGTACAATACTTGGAACCATCGCTAATTAATATTTGCATCAAGTTACCAGTGTTGAGAGTTTGAAACCGACAGGATGCGTCGAGATATCTCCCAGAAATATAATTTATATGTCTTTTATATGCCGCCTCCGCGTCGACGTTCGCTGCTCGAAGCAGGCTCTGAGTCGCCCCCGTTGGGCTTGCTCGAATCTCTGTAACGCGCTGTTGGGATCGTTATCCGTACGAAATGAGCGGTCCTGGCAGAAGTCCAGTCAAGATGGGCGGTTGGATACAACGGTACCATCAGCCGATCTGGTAAAACAAGCCGGTGCCCTCGACAATCGTCAGCCACGGCTCGAATTCCGAAGTTACGACAGCAAACTACTCCGAGCGATCAGATTCGTGTGTCGACTCTACATCGAATGTCATCCCTGAGCAGTCGGGAAACTCGGCAGCCTCCGGACAGCCGTGACAGTCGTCCCGAGCGGTCAGCCCCTTGTGTATGACGTACGGGATCAAGAACCCTGCAAACAGACCAACAGTGAGGAGTCGGTCCGCCGGTCGGAACACGAACGAAAACGCGACGATCGCGAGCCCAACTGCCAGCGCGAACTTCGTAATGAGACGTACGGTAGACGACCGCGTTCCAGGCAGTAGTTTCGTCACGACCATTGGTCCGATCAATCCGAAACCACCGATGTAGAACGTCTCCGTCGACCGAGCAAAGACGCCGAGATCAGGCCACAGGAACCAACATAGACTGAGTGTGAAAAGCGAGAGAAGTGCGGTCGGATAGACGATCAGACACCCCATACAGATCTTCTGTCCATAGATGGTGACTGTATGATGGTCGTAAAACTCACAAGTCGGGTGGTGAGCCAAAAAAAGCGGATTCGTCCGTCCGACGTTCTCAACGAGGTCCCGAACCGGATTCCTCATCTCAGTTGTACTGACTCAAATCTTCGTTACAGTACCGGCACGTCGACGCGCCTTTGTGTACTCCCTCTTGGCAGGATGGGCAAATCCACATCTCTTCCTTGTTACTGATGTAGTAATAAATGGCAAACGGGAAACAGAACAGTATCCCAATGATAAACATTGCCATGTCTCCTGTGAACTCCTTTTTTGTCGCAATTTCTGACATACTTATTGACTATATCTTATACATTTATACTTGTTGTTTAGTCTTGGTTACATACCAGATCATCACACCTCGTGTGATCTTCCTCAACGAACAACCGTCACTCGCTACCCTTCTTGATGGGCGACGAACTCGACGAGGACGCCGCCGGTCGACTTCGGGTGTAGAAACGCTACGTCGTGACCCCACGCGCCGGGTCGTGGCTCGTCGTCGATCAGATCGACACCACAGTCGCGGGCGGTCGACAGGGCGGCCTCGATGTCGTCGGTTTCCAAGGCGAGATGGTGAATCCCGGGACCGTGGCTATTGAGATAGCTAGCGATTGGGCCACCCTCGTGTGGTTCTAACAACTCGAAATAGCCGTCGTCGAGTTCGAGAAAGACGACGGTCATCCCGTCGAACCGCTCTTCGTGGACACGAGGGGCATCGAACATTCCTCCATAGAGCTCTGCCAGTCCCTCGGCGGCGTCGGTCGCAATCCCGGCGTGATGAACCTTCATGGTGAATGGTCGACCGCGATTTCCTTAACTTTCAGTCCCATCGCGCGCTGAGATACCCGAACAACGAGCCGCCTCAGACGCCCGGCTGATACTCGCCGAACTCGTCGCGGAACACGTCACAGATCTCCTGGACCGTGGCGTACACCTTGACGGCCTCGATCACCGGTGGCAGGACGTTCTCGCCGCTCGCTGCCGCGTCGGCCACCGCCGCAAGCGCCGCCTCAACGGCCTCGTCATCGCGGTCGGCTTTCACCGATTCCAGTCGGTCGACCTGTCGAGCTTCGTCTTCTTCGTCCGCCGATTCGAGATCCATGTTCGGCTCCTCGTCGACTTCAAATTCATTGACGCCGACGATGATCCGGTCGCCGGTTTCGATCTCCTGTTGGCGTGTATACGCGACGTCCTGGATCTGCTGTTGGACGAAACCGGTCTCAACCGCCCGCAACATCCCACCGCGCTCGTCGATTGTCTCGATGAGCTCGCGGGCTTCGGCCTCCACGTCGTCGGTCAGCGATTCGACGTAGTAACTCCCCGCCAGCGGGTCGATGGTGTCGGCCGCGCCCGACTCGTGGGCGAGGATCTGCTGAGTTCTGAGAGCCGTGCGCACCGACTCCTCGGTCGGCAGCGACAGCGCCTCATCCTTGCCGTTCGTGTGCAGGCTCTGGGTGCCGCCGAGCACCGCTGCGAGCGCCTGATACCCGACCCGAACCACGTTGTTGTCGATCTGCTGGGCCGTCAACGTAGAGCCGCCGGTCTGAGTGTGGAACTTCAGCTGTTTGGATTTGGGGTTCTCCGCGTCGAACCGCTTGTCCATGATCGTCGCCCACAGCCGACGGGCGGCCCGGAACTTCGCGACTTCCTCGAAGATGTTGTTGTGCGCATTGAAGAAAAACGAAAGCTGCGGGGCGAACTCGTCGACATCCTGTCCGGCTTCAATAGCTGCTTCGACGTACTCGATCCCATTTGCAAGGGTAAAGGCGATCTCCTGGGCGGCCGTCGAGCCGGCCTCGCGGATGTGGTAGCCCGAAATCGAGATCGTGTTGAAGTTGGGCACCTCGTCGGCTGCAAACGCGAAGGTGTCGGTGACCAGCCGCATCGACGGCTCCGGTGGGTATATAAACAGATTGCGAGCGATGTACTCCTTCATGATGTCGTTTTGGACCGTCCCCCGGAGTTGGGCACGATCGACGCCCTGCTTGTCGCCGACCGCAATATACATCGCCAGCAGGACGACCGCGGGGGCGTTGATCGTCATACTCGTCGACACCTCGTCGAGCGGAATCCCTTCGAACACGGTCTCGAAATCCGCGAGCGTGTCGATGGCGACGCCCGCCTTGCCGACCTCACCGGCTGCCATCGTGGCGTCCGAGTCGTAGCCCATCTGCGTGGGGAGATCAAAGGCCATCGAAAGGCCCGACGAGCCCTGGTCGATCAGATACTGAAAGCGCTCGTTGGTCTCGCGCGCGGTTCCCATTCCGGCGTACTGCCGCATCGTCCAGAGTCGACCGCGGTGCATCGTGGGATAGACGCCGCGCGTGTAGGGCGCGTGGCCCGGAAAGCCGAGATCGCTCTCGTAATTGAAATCGGCGACATCTGCAGGCGTATACAACCGGTCGACCGACTGGCCGTCGGTGTCGGTGTCGAACTGCGCCTCGCGCTCGCCGAACCGCTCGAGCGTCGGATCGAGCGTTTCGGCTTCCCACTCGGATTTGGCCTCGCGAATCGCCGCGAGCTCCTCGGCGTCGAACATTGTCGACTCCTTGGGCGTGTGGTGTGTTAAAACGGGTTGGCCTTCCAGTCCGAACGGAATTCGGCCAAACGGGGCTCAGGAACCGAAGCCCGCGACACCGCCAGTGCCGCCGTCGGCACGTGTGCCATCGACCGCGTCCTCGACGACGATCGCGTCGAACGCTCGGTCGGTTTCGGCATCCGAATCGACGTAGCCGACCGCAAACACCGTGTAGACTGTCCGACTCTCGGCGTCGATATCGAACCTCGCCGCGGGGTCACCCTGTTGGTCGTCTTCGACCGGAACGACACCCAGGGTGTACTCGCCTCGCCGGAGGGTTTCGGTTGCTGTGCCGCCGAACTCGACGCCCGCCGCCAGCGGCTCGTCGGACTGGGGTTGATTGTCGCTCTCGGATTCCTCAGATCTCTCGGGAGCCTCCGTGACGACGACGTCGACGGTCTCGGCATCGGGCACGGCGTGGAACAGCCGGAGGCGGGCGGTCGCCTGGTCGGGGGCGGTCAGATCGTCTTCGAGAACGTCGACGCTGAAGCCCGTGTCGGTGCCGCCAGCGGCCTCGCCGTAGGCGACCGCCGAGTAGGTGACGTCGGGTTCAACCGCGATCTCCTCGTCAAAGACGACAGTGTCCGGGTCACCGGCGGCGGTGACCTGCAGCCGGTACGTGTCGGGTTCGACTTCCTCGTACGGAACCACCTCGCCGAATTCGAGATCTTCGACGACTGTCTCCTCGTCAAAGATGATGTCGACGTTGGGTGCGTCCGGCGAGCCGTGGGCGACTCGAACCGCACCGAGGCCGTTCTGTTGGTCGTCTGCTGGCTCATCGTCGTCGGATTCGTTTTCGGGTTGCCCACTGCCGGTCGACTCGTCGGTCCGTTCGCCACAGCCAGCCAGCCCACCGAAGGTAACGGCTCCTGCGGCCGCGAGGACGTCTCTGCGTCGTGGGTCGACCATGGGTACGCAGATGTTCTGGGGACAGACCTGTATGAGTTTTTATGCTTCGTCTGACTCTCAGCCCAGTTCGTGAGTCAGCGTTTGGGGCCGGTCGAGTCGACCTGTTAGTGATCGTGTCGAGATCGTCGCGAGGCTTCGCCACGCTTTTCGTCGTTCCCCGAGAGAATTCAGGTATGTTTGGAGGCGGCGGTATGAACCCGCGGAAGATGCAACAGATGATGAAACAGATGGGGATCGACGTCACGGAGATCGACGCTGAGTCGGTCACGATCACGACGGCCGACGGCGAGCAGCTCGTCTTCGACGCACCCGACGTCACCCGAATGGACGCCCAGGGCACCCAGACGTACCAGATCGTCGGCGAGCCCGAGACCCAGGCGGCTGGCGCAGTCGACGACGGCACAGCAAGCAGTACTGGAGATGACGCAGCCAGCGACGAGCCTGCCATCCCCGATGATGACGTTAAGCTAGTCGCCTCGCAGGCCAGCGCGTCGAAAGACGAGGCTCGTGCGGCGCTCGAAGCCGAGGACGGCGATCTCGCCGCAGCGATCTCGCGGCTGAAGTGATCCTCCTTTGTCACGGTGACCGGGAGTACCTCCGCGAGCCCGGTGCTGAACTCCACACCGACCTCGGGATGCTAACTGTCCCCGAAGACGTCGACTCGGGCGACGTACTGGAGACACACATCGGCGAGCGCTTTGTCGCCCGCGAACTGCGCGGACCTGATCTGTTCAACCACCTCGACCGAACTGGCGCACCGATGATGCCCCGCGATATCGGGCTCGTGATCGGTCACACCGGTGCGTCGGCCGCCGACCGCGTCCTCGATGCTGGCACCGGAACCGGAATTCTCTCGGCGTATCTGGGTCGACTCGGTGCCTCGGTGACGACCTACGAGCAGTCCGCGGAGTTCGCCGATGTCGCTCGACAGAACATGGTCACCGCGGGCGTCGCAGAGCGGGTCGACGTCCGAACCGGCGACATCACCGAGGAGATCGCGACGCTCACCGGAGGCGAACCGTTCGATCTGTTGACGCTCGACACCGAGGACGCCCCTGAGATCGTCGCTTCGGCACCCGATCTCCTCGCCTACGGTGGCTTCGTCGCGGTCTACTCGCCGTTCGTCGAGAACTCGCGAAAGACAGTTGCGGCCGCCGAGGAGGCTGGCCTGTCGGGAATCGAGACGGTCGAGACGATCCAGCGCGAGATGACGTTCGACGACCGTGGCTCGCGCCCGTCGACGAAAGGAGTCGGTCATACGGGCTATCTCACGTTCGCGCGCAATAGCGAGTAAGCGGGTGAAACAGACACAACTCAGCGCGAGGACGCCAGATTCTTTGTATCGGCGCTCGAAGAACGTATAATGTCGACGAACGATTCCAGTGCTATCGAGGAAACTGAAACGTGGCCGGAGCTGGCGATCGGCCTCTACGAGCGGCTCACGGGTCGGGGAGCCGAGATCACCTACGAGTTCGAGGATATGCAGATCGACGTTCCCGACCGAATCGGCGACGACGCCGACCACGCCGAGTGGCGGCTCAATGGGACGGTCAAAATTCGGGCCCGCGAACGCGAGCAGTGACGGCCGCCGAGCGGTCGACTGAGGGCCTTCTCATCGACGCCGATCTGACAGTCGAGCTTCCAGAAGCTAGCATCCGGCTCCACAGTGAGGCGGGGACACTCTACGTCGAGACCCCCAGTTTCGCCGCCCTCCGCACGCTTTGGTCGACCGCGACCGGGGAGGCGGTCGACTGGTTTCGACAGTCCGATCTCGTCGACCCCATTCGAATCGAAACGCCCGTGGTCGTTCGTGTCCGTGGGGTCGCTGTCGCCCGCTACCGACCAACCGACCCGCAAGGCCGACTTGCTGGTCTGCTCGCCGCGCGGCTCGAAACCACCCCGTTTCGAATCGATCCCACAGGTGTGCTGCGAGCGGTTGGTCGCCGACTGTGGAACTGAATCGTCGAGACCACACATCTCGAACGAATCAGTGTCTGGCAAAGTGTTATACGGGCCCGATTATCATCAGTAGTTATGATAGATTGGACGCGTCGTCGGCTGCTCGCGACAGGTGGAGCGGTGGCTGCAGGCGGACTGGCGGGCTGTTCGGGCGGCGAGGAGGCCACAGAGAGCGGGACACCGGACGATTCGAACGGTGGAACCGGGGACAGTCGAGGGGATGGCCCGGTACTCGAAGCGATCTCGCTCGAAAACCTCGACGACAGCACCCATTCGGTCGACGTCCTCCTCGAATGGGACGGTGGGATCGAGTACTGGGAGACACACGAGTTGGGTGCGCGGAGCGACGACGACAGTAGCATGGCGCTTGATGTCGAGTGGCCCACAGAACCCGGCGAGTTTCAGTTGACCGTCCGGCTCGACGGCGACACTCGGTCGGGCTTTTCGTCGACCAACCTCTCGGATCGTGACTGTCTGGACCTCGTCGTCCAGATCTCCCGCGAGGCCGAGCTCTCGATTCTGACCGATGTGAGCGGTGGCGACTGCTCGGCGGACTCGGACGACGACTGACTGCCGTTTTATCCTTCGATACAGCCGTTGATCAGCCTGAAAAGCTCCGTGCGAGCCGTGGCCGGATCGATCTCCGATTCGAGGGCTGCGATCAGTTCGGGAGGGCCGCCTTCGGGCGGGCCGACCGGATGCGCACCACCGGTAACGTGGTACTCCTCGTCGACCCAGATGGTCAGATAGGCCTCAATCGGTAGACAGAGCGCTTCGGTGGTGGTCCGATCACTGTCTGTCCGATCACTGTCTGTCTGATCACTGTCTGTCTGATCATGGTCGACGTCTGCACCAGCGAGCGCGGTGCTGTCGAGACAGACCGTCGCCTGGTAGCGCTTTTCGACTCTATTGACTCCCTTTACCGTCCGTTTGGTGTGGTTCTCGGAGCTGATCTCGGTCAGCCCGCGCGCCGCCAACCGGTCGACGAACGCCTTCGAAACCTGCTGGCGAATCAGGGCGCTCAATACCGGCGTCGGCTTGCGGTGGGGATCGATCTGAATCCGGCTGGCGAAAAAGAAGCGCCACGGATGGTCGACGCCCGTCCGTTCGCGGATACGGTCGCGCTGAGACGATTCCTCGTACACACACGTATGGGTCCGCACCGAGAACAGCGGCGTCGAAACCGGTGTGTCGACCGTCAAATCGGTCTGCCGCCAGTCGGCCAACAGCGCCTCGCGCACCGACGGCGGCGGGATCTCCATGCTTAGTGGTCGTCCTCGCGCCACTTGTGTTCACAGTCGGTACAGATGAAAAATCTCGTTTCGCTCTCGTCGGCCGACCGGATCTGCTGCATATACCAGTAGGCTTTGTCGTTGCCACAGTTCGGACAGTGGACGGTCGTACTCGGCAGGCCCTGATCCTCGGCATCGCTCACGTCGACGATTTCGGTGCTGACCTGGCCCTGGGTGGTTGTCATTGCTTGCTCCTGTTTTTCGTTGCGTGACTTGGTTGAGCCACATGATCCACAGACCCACTGGTCGCCCTCGGTCTTCATCATCGAACCGCAGTCGTCACAAAACTCCATTAGCGAACCGAAAGTAGATTCGGACACTTAAACGCCGGGGTTTGGCTGGCTCAGGCGTCGCCGTCCGACTGGCCCGGCTCTCCGAGCGCCTCGATCGGCATCACGTTGTTGAGTTCGGTGCTGAGATCGTCGGCCGACCGAAACGTCTCCCTGTCGGCTTGGCTAATCATGGAGCCGAGGTTCGCTTCACCGTCTGCCAACACGAGCGTCACCTCGTCGAACGTCGATGCGGCCTCGCCTCGCCCTATGGGATAGTCGACTCGGTTGAGGACGTTTTTCACACGGTTGATTTTGATTCTGTCTCTCACACCATCTATAATGGTTCCACACGACTTAGCCGCTCTGCTGGATTTCCTGACAGTATGGCCCACGAGTCGAACCCGGAACGCCGATATAGCCCGACGCAGAACAGTCGGGCGATGAGCCTCACAGACGAGGAGGTCGACCGGCTGGGCGATATCGTCGAACTCCAGCCAACGAAGAACAAGGAGCTACAGGAGCGCTGGGGGCTCGACAGCGGCAAAGAGGTCCACCGGTATCTCGAAGGCCACCTCAAGGAGTACTACTTCCGCGACGACGACAGCCTCATCCGGTCGACAGCCGAGGCCGTCGAACTCACAGGTGTCGAACCGGGTGTCGAACCCCCAACCGAGGGCCAGGGAACCGACGAACCGCCGAGTTCAATCCGGATCTCAACGCTCGAATCGCAGGTGTTTGCGGTCGTCGCCGGACCCGACGAGCGCTCCGAGAGCGTCGTCAGTGTGCTCAACGCCCTTCGAGACGCCTACGACGTCGACCCGGAAGCTGGCGACGTTCGGCGAGCGCTCCAGAGCCTCAAACGCAAGGGCGTGATCGAAGTCATCTATCGGACGGTCCCCACGTTCCGACTCTGTGTCGAGCGAGAATCAGTCGACGTCGAGACGACCGACGAGTGAGCCGTTAGTCGGTCCCTACGTCGGTGTAGTCCGCCTCTGCGTCGGCATGGTCGGTCTCAACATCGCTGGGTCCCGTCTCTGCGTCGCCATAGTCCGTGCCTACCCTCCGGTTTTCACGGTTCGCACGCTCTGCCAACAAGCGCTTGATTCCCTTACCAGGACCGCCCTCGATCGGCCAGCCGCGCGTGCGCCACGCCGGGGGTTCGGGTTCGAACTCCGCACAGGCGTATCGGCAGACCGTCGACGACTGGTGGCGGCCTTTGGCTGCACACCACGGCAACAGTGCCCGTCCGTTGCGCCGAAGCTCGAACTGTCGACAGTCCGGCCGCATCGTCGAATGATAGCTCCGCCAGCCACGACCGTAGGCTCGCTCGGCGAGTTCGAGCCGTCTATCTGCCCGGCTGTCCGGTTCGTCAGCCGACCGGATACGGGTCGGATACCACTCGACGGCCGCTGACTCGGCGTCGACGCCGTCTCGAAAGTCGGTCGTCAGAATCCCGGCTTCGACCGGCAGGGCTTCGAGCAGTGCGGGCTCGACTCGTCGGCCTGTCCGTCGTGTAGCCACCCAGACCTCGTCTGCCAGTGCGCTGTCGACGTCGTATTGGAGTTGGCTAGCCAACTGGCGGGCCGCGCTGGCGTCGAGATCCGGCTTGTTTTCGATCGCGATCAGTCGCTTCACCCAGTTGGGGTACGGCCCGATACGCTTGATCTCGATCCGGTTGCCCACACGTCGCGTCTGGACGATGTCGCGTGCGTCGGCGCGGTGGATCGACTCGCGGACGTAGCGCCACGGGTAGCCAGGGTCTGGCAACGCGTCGCGGTACCACGCCCACTCGGCAGGCGCGTGGCGGACGATATGAAGCAGGTCAGAATCGAGTTCCCGCTCGCCGAACTGCTGGCGTGCGGCCAGTCCTTCGGCGTCAGCTTCGACGACGACCGTATCCCAGCGCCGCCGCTTCGTACCGAACTGGCGGGCAACAAGATGGGCGGGTGGAGCCAACCCTTCTGGTGGCCACGAGAGTTCGGCCCAGCGACAGACCTGCAGTTCGTAGACGAACTCCGAGCGACCGGTCGACACTGGTGATTAGATGTACTCGCCTTCCTCGTCTTTCAGTTCGTCTAAGTGGTCGTGGGCCTCTTTGAGGATCTCTCGGGGGCCGTCCTGGGTGATCGTGTTGAGTGCCTGTTCGTAGTCGCGCCACTGCAGATCCCGATGTTCCTTCGAGAGCTCGGCGCTCGCCTCGAACGAGTGGGCAATAAACAGGTGAACCGTCTTGTGAATGGTCTTGCCGTTGGCCTGAAACACGTAGTCGTAGTCGCGTCGGAACCCGTTTATGAGTCTGAACTCCTCGATACCGGCCTCTTCTGAGACCTCCCTGATCGCTGTCTGCTGGAGCTCCTCGCTTCCTTCGACCCCGCCTTTGGGGAACTCCCAGTCCCCCGGACGGCTTTTGAGGAGCAAATACTCCCGTCGGCCGCGGGTGTCGCGGAAGAGGATCGCACCAGCGCTTATCGCCTCTACCGTCATTAGCAACGGGTATGCGACCGTCTGTTAAGAGGGTGTCGGAGGATATACCAGTCGACTCACGTGAGTACTGCCGTCTCGGTCCCTGATCCTGTCAGTAGCAAGTTACTACTCGATGGTAGTCGACGGCTACTGGCCGTCAAGACGGCCAGTCATGTGGGGAGTCCACACGCTGGCGGACGGTAGATGCGCTTTTGGTGTTCGCGGTCACACTCGTTTGTAGCCACCATGACCTTCGTCACCAAACTCACCTTTCAGTCGGGCGACCGGGCCGTTCTCGACGACACAGTTTCGTCGCTCAAAGCGATGGTCGAGCGCAAGGGCGGCCAGTGTAAAGGCCCCCACACCTCGCCGGCCACGCGACTGCGCGTTCCACAGTATCGGTCGCTCAAACCCGGCTCGACCTTTTCGGGCTGGGACTACACCGTCTACAACCGTCGACTCGATATCCACGGCGCGGATCACATCGCGCGCGAAGTTGGCCATATGGAGTTCCCTGATTCGGTCCACGTCGAAATCGAAGTCGAACAGAAGAAACCGCTCGGCCAGAAGGGAAACTAATCGGCCAACTACGCCGACCGATTCATCGTCGACCGGCCACCGAAATATCGCCGATTGGACCATCGCCTCCCTCCAGTATTTGCCCGATCGACAGATCCAATCCCCTGCCGTAGTTACCAATTCTCTTACCGTAATAACGACATTTCTATCAACCTCTGATCCAGATTTAATATATGCCGATCGTCAGTACCTCGATGACCCCCCGGCTTAGGGACGATATCGATTCCTTCGCCGAGACCTACGGGTACAGCGGCCGCAGCGAGGTGGTTCGTGAGGCCTGCAAGTCGTTGCTCGCGACCTACCGACCGACGTCGACGACCAACGGCTCGTCGGGCCGAACGGCAGCGGCAAAAGCACGCTACTTGAACTCATGTTGGGACTTCGCGAGCCCAACAGCGGAAACGTGCGATTGTTCGGCGAACCCGCCACCGAGTTCTCTTCTGGCGAGCGGCTCGGCTACGTTCCACAGGACGCGACGACCGCGGCCCGCCGAATGCCAGTGACCGTCCGCGAGATCGTCAGGATGGGTCGCTACCCCCGCCGTCTCCTCGGGCGGTTCTCCGACGACGACCGCCGTGCGGTCGACGCGGCCCTCCGGCAGGTCGACATCACGGACCTCGCCGACCGGCGGGTCGGACGACTCTCGGGCGGCCAGCGACAGCGCGTGTTTATCGCTCGTGCGCTCGCCGCCGAGACCGACCTGCTGGCGCTCGACGAGCCTGCGGTCGGCGTGGACGCCGACTCCAGGGAACGCTTCTACGAACTGCTCGCCGACCTCAACGCCTCGGGGCTGACGATCCTGCTGGTCGAACACGACATCGGCGTCGTCACGACCTACGCCACCGAGATCGCCTGTCTCAACCGCCAGCTGTACTTCGACGGTGACCCCGCCGAGTTCGTCGCCACCGACGCGCTCGCCGCGGCCTACGGCTCCGACCAACACGTCCTCCACCACGATCACTAATGTTCGGACACATACTCTCCACATCGTCGGTGCTGGTCGCGCCGGTCGACGCTCTCTGGCACCTGTTCAGGTGGCTGCTCACCGACGTGTACGGGGCCGGAATGGACCTCCTCGCGGGGCTCTTCGGCGTGCGGATGCTCGGCTATCCCTACATGCAGCGGGCGTATCTCGCGGCGGTCTGTATCGCCGCCATCGGCCCGCTGGTTGGCACGTTTCTCGTCCACCGCGAGCTCTCGATGCTCAGCGATACGCTCGCCCACACTGCCTTCGCTGGCGTCGCCGTCGGCCTGTTTCTCAACGCGACGTTCTCGCTGTCGCTGTCGCCGCTGTCGACGGCACTCGTCGTCGCCGTCGGCACGGCGCTGTTGGTCGAACTCCTGATTGACCACGCGGATGCCCACAGCGACACCTCGCTGGCGATTGTGCTGACCGGCGGGTTCGCTCTCGGCAGCGTACTCATCACCGCGACCGACGGAGGGATCGCCGTCAGCATCGACGCCTACCTGTTCGGCAGCCTCTCGACGGTCTCGACCGACCACGTCGCCGCGCTCGTCGTGACGAGCCTCCTCGTCGGGGGCGTCGTCACGGTGGCCTACCGCCCGCTGCTGTACGTCACCGTCGACGCGACCGCCGCGCGGGCCGCCCGGCTGAACGTCCGGCTTTATAAACGATTGCTGGTCGTGCTCACCGCGCTGGTCGTCGTGGGCGCGATGCGGATCATGGGCGTCATCCTCGTCGCGGCGATGCTCGTCGTCCCGGTCGCCGCGGCCGCCGTCGTCGCCCGGAGCTTCAGGCAGTCGATCCTGCTGGCGGTGCTGGCCGCCGAGTTCGCCGCGCTCGCGGGGGTGACCCTCGCCTACAGCTACGGCCTCGCCGCCGGAGGATCCATCGTGCTCTCGGCGATCGGCCTCTACACCGTCGTGCTGGTGGCCGACCGAGTCGATACTGCGGCCGCGGCACAATTCGTCCGGCAGCGTCGACGCGCCCCCGCGCGATCCCACGGAGGGATCGAAGCTGACGGGGGAGACGAGGAATCGTAGCTTTATTTCCGTCGGTCGTCTTGACGGGGTATGAGCGACACCGAAACCCCCAACGACGACCTCCGGGCACTCCGCCGAGAGCTTCACCGCCACCCCGAACCCGCGTGGTGTGAGTTCTACACCACCGCCCGGCTGATCCAGGAACTCCGCGCCCGCGACATTGACGACCTCCTGTACGGCCCCGAGATTCACGCTGCGGATCAGCGCCTCAACGTCCCCGACGAGTCGATCCGCACCGAGTGGCTCGACCGGGCCCGCGAAGCCGGAGCCGACGAGGGGATTTTAAAAGAGATCGGCGAGGGGTTCACCGGCGCGGTGGCAGTCGTCGAACGAGGATCGGGCCCCACCGTCGCGCTGCGAGTCGACATCGACGCCCTCCCGATCCTCGAATCGGACGACCCGGACCACCACCCCGCCGCCGAAGGATTCAGGTCGGAAAACGAGGGCTTCATGCACGCCTGCGGTCACGACGCCCACGCGACCATCGGCCTCGGGGTGCTCGACGCGGTCCTCGACAGCGACTTTGCGGGCACGTTTAAATTGATCTTCCAGCCAAGCGAGGAGCAAATATCGGGCGGCAAGCCGATGGCCGAATCCGGGGTTCTCGACGACGTCGACTACTTGCTCGCGCTCCACATTGGCCTCGATCACCCCTCGGGGCAGGTCGTCGCCGGAATCGACGATTTTCTGGCGGTTACGCAGTTCCGCGTCGAGTTCGCAGGCGAGTCAGCTCACGCCGGAGCGCGGCCGGAGTCGGGCGCGAACGCCGTCCAAGCGATGGCAGCGGCGGTCCAGAACCTCTATTCGATCCCACGGCACTCGGAGGGTGAGACCAGAGTCAACGCGGGGCTCGTCGGCGGCGGAACGGCTAACAACATCGTTCCCGAGCACGCGTTTATCGACGGTGAGGTTCGCGGCGAAACCACCGCACTGATGGCCTACATGTGGGACCACGCCCAGCGCATTCTCGATTCAGCCGCCGACATGCACGCCTGCGAGGCCGATATTCAGATGCTCGGCGAGGCTCCCAGTGCCGAGAGCGACCAGGCGCTGGTCGACATCGTCGCGGGCGTCGCGGGCCGAACCGCGGGCGTCGACGACGTGCTCGAACGCGACAGCCTCGGCGGCAGCGAGGACGCCACCTTCCTGATGCAAAAGGTCCAAAACCAGGGCGGGCTGGCCGCGTACGTCGGCGTCGGCACCGACCACCCCGGCGGCCACCACACCCCGACGTTCGACGTCGACGAGCGGGATATCGCAATCGCAATCGACGTACTCTCGGCGTCGATTCAGGAGATCGCGTCGAGTCGCCCCGAAGCGTAACCTCACCTTCACCGAATCCGACCAGTACGAACACCGAAGAGGGCTCGGACCGAATCGGGGAGACGAATGTCCTCCGCTACGCAGTTCGAATCGACCGACTGGCTCACCCTCGGCGACGACGAACAGGTCGAGTGGGCCGGTCGACCCTCTTTATTTACAATCGTGCCACAACTGCTGGTCGCCGCCGTGGTTGCAGTCGGTGGTGCGCTCGCTGTCTCAGCGCTCGAATCGATCATCGAACAACTCCCGGCGATCGTCTACCTCCTCCCGCTGGTCATGGCGATCTCGATTCTGTTGGTCGTGCTACTGGGCTGGTACCGCGTTCAGTACGTGATCACGTCGAAACGAGTCTACATCAAACGCGGGTTCGTTTCGCGAGACGTCGATCAGATCCGACTCTCGCGGATTCAGAACACCTCACTGTCACAGTCGCTGTTCGAACGCGTGTTGGGCTACGGCGATGTGGTCGCCTACACGGCCGGCAGCGACACGCTGGATATCGAACTCCGTTCGGTCCCCAATCCGACGCGCGTCAATCGGACGCTCTCGCGGCTGCTGACCCACCCCGACAACGAGCCGGTCGGCCTATAGGGGGACACACCTTTTTGCACTCGACGGTTCTACAAGGAGTATGCGAATCATTGTCGTTGGCTACGGCCGTGTCGGCTCGCGGACTGCCCGTGTTCTCGCCGAAGAAGGCTACGACGTGGTGGTCGTCGACAACGATCATCTCAAAGTCGAACGCGCCCGCGAGCGAGGACTCACTGTTGTCGAAGGCGACGGCTCCGATGAAGACGTCCTCGTGGAAGCGGGAATAGAGCAGGCCGACGCGCTAGGAGGTATTACTGGCGACGTCGAAACCAACCATCAGATCTGTCTGATCGGCAAAAACTACGGCTGTCGGACCGTGATGCGGATCAGCGAGGACGTGAGTACGGACGTCTACGAGACGTACATCGCCGATGCCGACGAGGTGATCTATCCCCAGCGGCTCGGCGCAGCAGGCGCAAAAACCGCGCTCCTCGGCGGGAGCCTCAACGCGATCGGCGATCTGACCGAACAGCTCCAGCTAACTGTGTTCACGGTCGACGAGGCGTCGCCGGTCGTTGGCGGTCGCATCTCGGAGATCGAGCTACCGGCGAACGCCCGGCTCTACGCTCACGGCCGCAGACGCGAACCGATGACGATCCCGTTGCCGACGACGACCGTCGAAGCTGGCGATCGACTGGCGTTTGTCACCGAACAGGACGCCCGCGACGAGATCGAATCGCTCCTGCTCAAGACTGCATGAGATGGGCCGACTGCTTCGCACATGCACCCGAGAACGTCACCGTCGACCGGATTCGGACGGTTCTCGCCGAGCATCGTTCACCCAGCGATGAGGCTCCCCAGCGGTCGACGGACCAAACAGCCAGCGAGCCAGCCGAGCCACAGCCCACCCGCGTGGTCGCCGACGCTGACGTGCTGGCGGCCGACTGCTGTCTCGACGGCGACGCGCGGGCGGCGCTCGATCTACTCCGCCAGCATTCGTGGACGACGCTTGTCGCCAGCGACTATCTGCTCGACGACACCGAGGCGGTCATCGAAACAGTCGCCGACGCCGGGCTGGCTGCCGCCTGGCGCGAGCGAATCGATGAGTGGCGCGAGCCTGTCGACCAACCCACGGGCGACCACCCGGCGTTAGCATCCGCCTACCGCGGGGGTGCGATGCAGGTGCTTTCGTTCGACGACCAGCTAACCAGTTCGTCCGCGGGAGCCACGCTCCACAACCGATTTCCGGTGAGCCTTCGGCCACCGGATGCGTTCGTGCTCCTGTTCGACCCCGAAAGCCTCTACGAGGAAACGCAGTCGGGCGAGTATCCCGGTCCCGACCGAGATCCGCGAGCGTAGGCTCACAGTCCGATTCTTTTATAAAAGTATTCGTCGACTACTGCGCTGGCCGAGTTAGAGGCCGATGTTGAGCGCGTACGGCCACGGCACGGAGGCGACGACGAGAAAGCCGACTGCAGCCCCCGCGCCGTAGACGTTCTTCAGGAACTGGGTCATCTCGTTCTGTTTGTCCTCCTCATCGGCGGTCCAGAAGTCGTGCATCATGGCTCCCGAGACGAGCAGGAAGACGGCCAGTGCGCCCGCACCGATCGTCGCGAACACGCCCAACACGAGCGACAGTCCACTGGCGATCAGTAGCCCACCGCTCAGAAGGACCGAAGCGCGTGGCACTGGCAGTCCCTTGAACTCGGCGTAGCCCGCCATCGCATCGGTGTCGGTGAAGTGGTTGATTCCGGTAAACGCGAGCACGCCGCCGAACAGGATTCGAGCGAGCAGGAACAGCTCGCCTGCGCCTGCGGCTTCGAAAAGCATCAGGCGCTCACCGCCTGTTGCGTACCATCTGTCGACTGTCTGTGCCCGGCTGTAGATAGTGGTTGCATTACGTTACCGACTACACACCCGGAATATATCGTTTCCCGGACATGAACGTCACCAGATAACCCCTGTGTCACCGCCTCACGGAATCGTCTCTAATCGAACACTACCGCTGGTCGACCCAGTCGGCGAACTTCGCCAGCGCCCGGCCGCGGTGCGAAAGAGCGTTTTTCTCTTCGGAGGAGCGTTCGGCGAACGTAGAGCCGCCGTGTTCGAAGATCGGATCGTAGCCGAAGCCGCCATCGCCACGCGGTTCGACGATCTGGCCTCGAACCGAGCCGACGAACAGTTTGACCGGCAACGCGTCGCTATCGTCACCCGCATCAGCTCCGGCCGCGGCGGCTGCGCTATCTTCCGCGGCAGCGGCTGCGCGATCATCCCGGTCGACTGGATCGGGCGAGGCCGCAAACGGTTCGCCGTCGCAGTAGGCCATCACACACCGGAACGACGCCGCGCGATCATCCCGGTCGACCGTCTGGGCGAGGTCCCAAACCTGTTCGATACCCAGTTTATCCTCGACGTACGAGGAGTAGGGTCCCGGAAAGCCCTCAAAGGCGTTTATAAAGAGCCCCGAATCGTCGACGACAACCGGCTCGCCGACCTCGCGGTAGGCCTCGCGTGCGCCCTCGGCGGCGATGGCTTCGAGCGACGGGCTCTGGATCTCGGTGTAGTCGTAGTCGTAACCCTCGACCGTCTCGTCGCCCAGATACTCACGGGCTTCGTGGAGTTTGCCGGGATTGGTCGTCACGTAGTAGAGCATACTCGTCGGTTCGGTCGACAGCGCAAATTCTCGTCGGTTTGAAAAACGGGAGGCTGGATAATCGCGATACCGTTCGTCTTCAGTCGTCGACGATGACTTCGACTGGCTCGTCGGCCTCGGCGGTGTCGTCGGTCGACTCCTCGGCGTTCCCGCTTCGTTCCTGGTAGAGCAGTGCGCCCGCGACGCCCAACAGCAGCCACGATCGCCAGTTGGCGAGGTTCAGCGTGTAGCCGATGCCGAACGGCTTTTTCACCAGCATCCCCTTGTCGGGCTGGAAGTACGACGAGAGCATTCGACCGATCGAGGGGCGCTCGAAGTTGTACGGGATGCCGAGAATCTGACCAGAGTCTGGTTTGTCGACCATACCCCCCTCTTCGAGCGTTAGCGTAATGAAAATTCGCCTTCTCAATCCGACAACACGTTTCTCAGTCCAATAGCTCCTCGTCGCCTCTCCGACCCGTTTGTCGGCTGACCTCCCCGACTTTGGTGAGTACTCGCCGATCGGGGTCGTACTCGACACCTGTGAAGTTGAACGCCGCGACCACCAGCAGTTCAGTGCTCACCTGCGAGTCATCGATCCGGCCATCACGTTCGAGCGTCCGTCTCAGCCGTTCTTCGAGCGCCCCGAAGCCGTCGACGGCCGCCTGCTGTTGGGTGAGCCTTTCGCTGGCCTCGACCAGCGAACTCGCCCGTGTGAGCCACACTTCACCGAAGGTTCCAGGTCCGTCGGTTGTCGAAACGTCGACTACCGTCTCAGCCGCGAGCACCGCCGGTGACTCGCGAAACGACGGCGGAACCGCCGCTGGCGACGATTCGTCCGCACTGAGTTCGCTGTGGGTAGCCGACACTGTCTCGACGGCCGTCGACAGCCCGTCGAGCGCGATCTCGGCTGCCCACTCGAACAGCGCATCGACGTCCGGCTCGGTATAAATTGGATCCAAACTCCCGACCGCCATGGCAACCGAACCCGTTAGTTCGGGGTATGGCTCGCCCGCGATTTCGAGCACAGGATGGTCGGCTGCTTCGTCGACGAACGTCCAGAGGTCGGCGAACGCCGGCGCGCAGAAGTTGTGTCTGAGTCGCTCGCTGGCAGGAACGACACCCGGCGCGCGGTGGTCTTCGACCGATGGAACACCGAGTTCGGAACGGTCGGCAATCGCCTCGGGCGTCGGATTCTCGGCGAGCAGGCCGACCTCGGTCGACAGCGAGACCAGCGAGCGCGCGAGATCGGTGAGTCCGGCGTTGGCGGCCCGGTTGCTGAGAACGTCGAGTCTGTCGGCCGCGCGTGCATACTGGTCGACCGCCGCCTCGATGGAACCACGGGCGGCCGTCTCGTCTGCAGTCGCGAGGTGTCGACGAAGCCGAGCCAGCGAGCGGGCGATCTCGGCGCGCTGGTAACGGTCGTCTGCCAGTTCGATCGGAGGGACAGTCGCGTTGAGATGCGTCCGCGTCGCTCGGAGCAGCCGGAGGCTTCGAACGATCGTTCGACGGGCGTCGGTGTCGACGGTTGGTGGCGGCCGCTCGCCGTAACAGTCGTCGATCGCCGCGATCACCACCGCTGCTGTGTCGTGGAGCAGCCCCTCGATGGCTGTCCCCAGTCGGGCGGTCTCGCTAGCGTACGTCGATGCATCGGCGGTGACGCGCCGCTTGCCACTGGTCGTAGCCTTGCTGTGCGCTTGCTCTCCGGTCGCTTTTCGCCGGTTCTCGCTCGTCTTTTTCGCGTCGACCGCGATATCGTACGCACGGCGGTAGGCCTCGATTGCCGACAAATAGGCGACCAGCGCGTGCTGATGGTCGCCGGTTTTCAGTGCGTGGTCGCCCGCCTGCACCGAGTACCAGCCGTCGGCGGCGGCCGCCCGGATCGTCGACAGCGCGGTGTCGAACCCTTCGCCAGACTCCTCGGCGACCAACCGGTCCACCAGTCGCTGGACCAACTGATACTGGTCGGGTCTGTTGGGCTCTCTCGGCATTTCTCCGTCGCCAAGCAGCTGATCGAGTCGGGCAAACAGCGGCCCCAACACGTCAAAGACGCTCTTTGCACTCCGTTCGCGTCCACGGAGCACTGCCGCGGCCACCGAGCCGATCGTCGGCGCGGCGAGTTCGAGCGCAGCGGCGGTTCGTGACTGGGCCGTCTCGGGATCGTCGGTTTGCGAGGCTTCGTCGGCCGCCGACAGTTGGAGTGCCGCCCCTGCGGTCAGCGTGCTTCGCGCAGCCGCGCTGCCGAGTCGACCCCAAACGTGGGTTACTCGACTCTGGAGCCCGTTGTTTCTTCTCACGAGCGTATCGAGCTCCTCGGCGGTATCGAGTGCCAGTTTGTTGTCGACCATGCGAGTGGCCGCCCGATCGACGAGCCGACTGGCGGTCGCTACCGACTCGGAATCGTCGGCCGCAGCGGTTTGCTCACTGGTTTCATCGATCCCTGATTCTTCGATCTCACGCCGTGAGCCGTCGTCTCGACGGCGTTCGACCCAGTTGTCGACCCGGTCGACGAGCTGGTAGATACGCTCGACGAACCGATCGCGGAGTCGTTCGAACCGCTCGGACCCCCCGCGGCCGATCGCGTCGACACCGAGGCTAAACGCCAGCCCGCAGCCGACACCGACGACAAACAGGCTCGGGTTGCCGATGCCAAACAGCGCGACTGCCCGCGAGCCCAGCGGAACCGCCACCGCGAGCGCAACCACGGCCGTCGCCTCGATCGCGAACCGCGTGGTCGAGTTGAGCTCGCGGGGTTCGGTCGACCGGTGCGGGCCGTACTCTGCGCCGAGTTCGGCCGCAAAGACGCTTGCGGGCACGACCACCCCACCGAGCAGTCCGGCCAGCAACATCACCACGAACAGCTGTGGATCGTCGACGACGAGGATTCCGGCCGTGCCGCCGACGATGGCGACCACGAGCCCGCCGACCGATGCAAACGGTCCCAACTCGTCGAGCGAGACGCCACTAACCAGGAGCCACGTGGCGGCGATTCCGAGCGCGTACCCCATCATAGACGTCGAGATCGACGGCAGCCACCACGACCCGAGAACCGCGACCGAACTGGTTGCAACAACGAGCACGGTCGACAGTGCCACCATAGCCGCCGAGAGCGTCGGGTTCGAAAGTCGGTTCTGGGAAGTCCACAGCGCACCGGCCGCACCGCCTGCGAGCACCCCGAGAGCAAGCGGGGTCTGTCGCGGGGCGACGGCTCCCGCCGCACCCAGCGTCATTGCACCGATTACTACCCACCGGAGTCGACCGATCTGTGTGCTCATTCGATCTCCCATCAGAAAATGGCCGAACACCAACCCCGGTACACCGCGATTGTCGCTTCCCACTGACTACTGCGCTCGGTCGACTCGTTGTACAGTACCACCACGTGCTGGCCGGGCTCGGAGATATCGAACACACGCTCGACCGAGTCGACCTCGCGTCGTTCGAACAGCGTCTGGTCGGCAGCATCGACCACGGTCAGGCTGGGACCGGGGCCATCGAGTCGTCGACAGCGAACGTAGAGCCGTTCGTTCGACACGGCGTCAGCGTCGTACCGTCGTTGGCCTCCGCGGTCGACCGTTTCGCGGCCGTCGAACACGGGTTCGCAGCGCGCGTCACCCAGACAACCAGCCACTGTCGTCGCGCCGACTGTGGCCGCGGCCAACAGTGACCGACGACTGACTGTCTGTCGAACCATACTGTATTCCTGTCAGCGACTGGCTTAAGCGTCAGCCATTGCCTCAGGTATCGTTTCGTTACTGATAGCGGCCACGACCCTCGATGGTCGCCAGCCGGTCGACAACGGCTTGTCGGCCCGTTTGGGTGTAGCCCTTCATCACGGCCGCCGTGAGCGGTTCGGGATCGTCGGCGGTCGCTTCGAGGCTCTGACGGAAGACGTGGAGGTCCATTGCGTGGTCCTCGACGTGACCGGTATAAAAACCGAGGCCGAAGTCGATCAGCCACGTCCGCTCGCCGAGTCGGACGTTTCGGGTCGTGGGATCGCCGTGGACGAACCCGGCTTCGTGGATCGCCGCGAGGTGTCGACCCACGTCGCGCACGGGCTCTATGGCGAGCGTGGCGGCCAGATCGTGGTCGCCGACGTGTTCGAACCAGATGGTCGACTCGGCGGGGTCGACCTCCCAGACGAGTGGCGTCGGCACCCCCGCCCGGCGGGCCTGCGAGGTGAGTCTGGCCTCGGCAGTCGTCCGTTCGGCTCGCAGCGTCTCGTCCAACCGAGGGTGACGATACGGTTTGGGTATCCTCCGTTTGCGGACGCATCGGGCAGGTAGGCTTCGGCCAGTCTCCGAAGGATCGACCACGTCGACGACGGCTTCGGCCCCACGCTGAGTGCCGGTCGTCGGTTCGGCAGTCGCGGACTCACCGGTCGACAATTCCGCAGCTGCGAGCCCGCGGGCCACTGACTGCTCGTCGACCCGCCACGTTACGGGGACCTGGTCGGGCCGGAAGTTGGGGTCGACCGTCGACTCGGCAATAGCGAGCCTGTCGCCAGCCGCGAACTGTTTCGCGCCGAGCACAGCGATCATTCCGGCGTTGTCACGCAGCAATCGCGGCTCAGGGACGTGAAATTTGGCCCCACGCTCGGTACACATCGTTTCGAGCATCGATTGAAGGCGGCCGTTTTGCCCAACGCCGCCGCCGAGAACGAGTTCGTCGGTTCCCGTCAGCGATAGCGCGCGCTCGGAAACCTCGGTCAGCATCGCGAACACGTGTTCTTGGAGCGAAAAACAGATGTCTTCGATCGCCTCGCCGTCGTCTGCGGCCTGTTTGGCTGCGCTCATAATGCCGGAAAACGAGAAATCCATCCCCTTTACCACATACGGGAGGTCGATGAACTCGCCGTCTTCGGCTGCTCGTTCGATTTTTGGGCCACCCGGGTGGCTCCAGCCGACGTGGCGGGTGAACTTGTCCAAGGCGTTGCCGACGCCGGTGTCCATCGTCTCGCCGAGCACGCGGTACCGGCCGTTGTGGTAGCCTAAGAGGTGCGCATTGGCACCCGAAGCGTTGAGACACACCGGCGACTCGAAGCCCGATTGGTGTCGACCGATCTCGAGATGCGCGACCATGTGATTGACGCCCACGAGCGGGACGCCCAGGCTCTGGGCGGCCGCGCGGGCGGCCGTTCCCACCGTTCGCAGACAGGGGCCGAGCCCTGGCCCCTGCGAGAAGGCCACTGCGTCGATATCGTACCGGTTGGATGCGCTGTCACTTTCGGCTGTTTCAGCAGCGTGTGTTAGCACGCGGTCGACGACCTGTGGGATGGTCTCGCCCATGTGTTCAGCAGCCTCGCGCGGATGAATGCCGCCGCTGTCGGGCTGGTAGGGATCGCTCTCGATGAAAATCTCGTCCTCGGCGTCGTCGTAAAGCGCGGCGCTGGCGGCCCAGGCGGTCCCTTCGATGCCGAGAACGCGCATCAGGCGCGGTTAGGCTTCCTCTGCGCCTGCTTCGGCGTCGCCCTCGTCGATCTTGTTGCGTTCGAGCATGTGGTCCTGTTCGACGTCACGAGCGAACGCGGGTGACTCGTACACCTTTGCGTAGCCGACCGTTTTGCGCATGCCGAAGGCGGTATCGAGCTCGTGGACGACGACCTCGTCGGAGTCCTTGTCGAGTTTCGCCGCGAGGCTGTCGCGGACCGACAGTCGTGAAGGGGTGTTCTCGTCGTGTACGGTTTCGAACCGGATGTCGGTGCGGTGCAGCATGGGGTTCTCCTCTTCGGAGATGATAGTAACGTCCATGATCAGTTGATTATATCTCCTCGGGAACGCTGTAAAAGGATTTCGAAGCCCCACCGGAACCCGGCGTTCGCACGGTGTTAGCCGTCGACTATCGCCAGCGCGGCCTCGGTGTCGCCGTCGAACCGTTCGAGCAGTCGACGCGCTTCGGCGGTTAGTGACTCACCAGCGACGACGTGGACCATCCCTGCGCCGGGCTGGCCGTAGATCACACTCGATCCAAGCGGCGCGAGCACGATCGCCGGCAGGGTCGCCAGATCCTCCTCACCGTCGACGAGAATCGTCACCGGTTCGGTGGCCTCGATCGCCTCGCGGAGCGCGACCAACAGCACTTCGGAGAGTTCGGCCGGGGGGTTCGAAACCCGGCGTGTGCTGCCGTCGGGATCGGCGAGCGCGGCCGCGATCTCGTCGTCGACCGTTTCGCGCTCGGTTTTACCATCGATCACCGCCACATCGGGCCGACGGCCGGCCTCCAAGAGGTGGTAGGTGACGACATCACCAACCGCAACGAGCACGGTCTCGTTTTCGACATCTGCGGCCGCTTCGTCGACGGCCGACAGCAAGCTCTCGGTATCAGTAAAAACAGGGCCGAACGGCGTTTTAAAAGCAGTACGGAGCGAGTCGGGCAGCGAGATCACAGGTTAGCGGACCTTGAGCGCGTAGCTTCCGGGTTCGGTGACCTTCATTTCTGTTGCGATCTCGCTCTGTTCGGGGTGTGGGATGATGACGTAGCCCGCCCAGTCTTCGGTCACACTCGACGAGCCACAGTTCACGCAGTTCTGGAGGTCCGCCTCGTTGACGAAGTGACACTCCCGACAGGCGAGCCGCGATTTCGCCATCTAGGTTCCCTCCGAGGTAGCTTCCTGCTGGCGTCTGGCCCGGCCGCTTTCGAGCCAGGTGTGTTTGCCCAGCCCAGGCTGTTTGGCGGTCAGCCCGATTTTCGAGTCACGGGGGTTCCGCTCATCGATGCTCTTGGTGACGACACGCACGCGAACGGGGTCGTCGACGCCGAGCGTCTGGCTCGATTCGGTCGAGGCGAGCTGTTGGTTCTCGCCATCGAACGCGAGGTATTCATCGGAGATTTGGGAGACGTGGAGCAGCCCGTCGACCGGGCCGATGCCGACGAACGCGCCGAATTCGACGACCTCGACGACCGTCCCGTCGACGACCTCCTGCATGTCAGGGTCGAACGTGATCGCGTCGAACTCGGCCTCGTAGTAGACGCCGGGGCGGTTCGGGAGGACCGTACCCTCGCCGATGTCGTGTACCTCGGCGATAGAGACGACACTGCCAACGTCCTCGTCCATCCGTCCTTCTAGTTTGTCCTGCAGCAGGTGTTTGACCCGCTGTGGAGTTACATCCGCCAACTGCCGGGGCGGTACTTCAACTGTGTCTTTGAGTCGTACCCGTTTGTACATATTATGGTTCTGTTATCCCGAGTCTGTTTTGCCCCCGCACACCGATGACGCGCACGCCGCGGGACAGCAGGCGGTCGCGCAAGGGGCGATCGTTCGTGACGACGCAGTCGAACACGCCGGTTTCGGCGAGTTCGACCACTGCATCGTCCGCATACGGTTCGTTCGTTTCGACTACACGACACCGACCGGCAAGATCTTTTCCCACTCGCGCCGCAGTCGCTTGCTTGCCGTTTCCGTCCGACAGCGACTCCAACTCGTCGACGACGGCCTGGGGAACCAGATAGTCGGCCATACCGGGACCGAGCAGTCGGTCGAGTTCGTCGAACACACGGACACCGAGTTCGACCGGCATCATCAGTGCGTTCGTATCCAGGCCAACCGAGACCATCTCACTCCGTGAGCGTGCCGACGCCGATCAGCCGCCAGCGCGCACCAACGCGCCGGTTGATCGCGATCTTCGCGCCTTCGGGTGCACAGACCGGCCGTTTGAGTTTGACCTCACACTCACCCGAGCGCGCACTCGTCACCGCACCGACTGTGGTCGCGGTGCCGACGGTGAGCATCAGCGGCTCGCCGGTCGAGATCTGGTCGACCTCGTCGTTTTCACCGACGACGCGGTCGAGGAGTTCGACATCCATCTCGAAGGCTTCGCGCGTCGGCGGCAGGCTGCCGGGCGTCCCGGCGACCTGGCCACCGAGCGCGTCGCCCTTGGCCAGACTGGGGTCGAGTCCGGTGCCGACACCGATGAGCCCGCCGGGCGTCACCGAGTCGACGCTCTGACTGCCGGCCTGCAGCGAGCGGATCGACGTCTCGATGTCCTGCCACTCGGTTTTACCGCCTTCGTCGACCTCGCGGCCGGGCCGAAGCTGAATGTCGTCGCCTTTCTCGAACTCGCCAGCGACGAGACTGCCGCCGACGACGCCACCCAAGAGGTTCTCCCAGGTCGTGCCGGGGCGATTGATGTCGAAACTCCGGGCGACATACATCCGGGCGTCTTCTCCCTCGGTCCGTTCGGGCGTCGGAATCGTCTCTTCGATCGCACCGATGAGGAGATCCATGTTGACCTCCTGTTGGGCGCTGATCGGGACGATGGGGGCGTCTTCGGCGACCGTGCCCTCAACGAACTCCTGGATCTGGCCGTAGTGATCGACCGCCCGATCGCGGTCGACGAGGTCGACTTTGTTCTGGGCGATGACGATGTTCTCAATGCCGATGATATCGAGCGCCATCAGATGTTCTTCTGTCTGTGACTGCGGGACGTCTTCGGTCGCAGAGACGACCAGGACGGCCCCGTCCATCAGCGAGGCACCCGACAGCATCGTCGCCATCAGTGTCTCGTGGCCGGGCGCGTCCACGAATGACACCGTTCGCAGGGGCTCGCTCGGTGTGCCGTCGTCGCACTCGTCTTTGACGGTATAACAGTCAGGCTCCTCGACGCCGGGACATTTGCGGAACGTCGCGTCCGCGTATCCCAGTCGGATCGAGATGCCGCGTTTCATCTCCTCTGAGTGTTGATCGGTCCACGAACCGCTCAGTGCCTGCACGAGCGTCGTTTTCCCGTGGTCGACGTGACCGACGAGTCCGATGTTCACCTCCGGTTGTGTTGTCTCTTGTGTCACCATTGACCTCCGTAAAGCAGTCTTGTGCAGAATTCGCCCCGAACGACTGATAAAGTTGCTGTTCTCTCGGCGGATCGCCACCGGTTGGCGCACTTGGGGGTTCAGAACTGCTCGCGGTAGTATCGACCGAACGCTCGCCGCCGAACAGTTGCGGCCGCAGCCGCGGGCTCTGCCTGGTAGCTGGCGGCGACTACGGTCTCGGCGAAGCCAACGGGATGCCAGACGACACTGTCGACAGTGTCGCTGCCGACGAGATCGGCCGTCCACTCGCGGTCATCACACCAGTCGTCGAACTCGGCTCGCGAGCCGTGAACGACCCGTAGCAGCGACGCAAACAGCGCATCGCGGGCGGTTTCGATCACCTCGCCGGTGACGCGGTCGTCGTACTCGGGGGTATCGAACGCCATCGCTTTGGCGGTCTCTTTGACGACGGTTTGGGCAACTGATCCCGAAGAGTCGTACGCCTCGGCGGCGGCCTCGACCGTTTCGAACTCGTACACGCCATCGGTTTGCATGGCGTCGACCACGAGTCGACGGGTTAGGATTCTTTTCGTTCGTCTTCGCCTGACGGTTCGGTCTCTTGGCCCATCTTCCGAGTCAACTCGCGGGCCTCAGTCAGAACGGCTTGGGCGTCGGCGTCCAGCGCCGCCATCTCGGCTGTCGATTCCGTGATTGCTGGCGTTCGGTGGCCGGCGCGTCCGTGATTGTCGACGTGCCCGTGATTGTCGATGTACTCGTGATCGTCAATGTCCCCGTGGTCGCCGACGTGCTCGTGGTCGGTCGTTTCTTCAGCCTTCTCGGCGACCATTTCGGCCAGCACTGAGCGTGGCACCGACTCCCAGTCGTCGACCCTCTCGGTGAGCCACTTTTTGTGTGGCCCGGCGTGTAAAAACGCCGACACTGCGAGATGGTTCGTACACGCCTCTGCGTCGCCGAACGGCTCCTCGCAGACCGGACACAGATACCCCATCAGGTACGTATGAGCGATTCGGGAGTAAAAAGTCCGTGGTCGCGGATTGCGGTCGACTATTGGACCGTAGGTGACCGACCGGCGGTAGGAACTGGCTACGTGTCGGTAGCAACTGGCTACTTCCTGGTGAGAGGTGGCTACTTGTCCGGGGCGTACACCAACAGCAGGGCGGCCTCGCCATCGTTGTAGTAGCGCGGAACCCGACGCAGTGGGACGAACCCCTCGGTCTCGTACAGCGTTCGGGCAGCCGTGTTTCCCGCCCGGACTTCGAGTTTGATTCGATGACAGCCGTTGACAACGAGCCGTGTTACTGCGTGGTCCAACAGCAGTCGACCCAGTCCGTTCCGCTGGGCGTCTGGATGCACAGCGAGGTCCTTTATATGTCCGATATCACGGCCGAAGTTCGGCGTCTGGTCGGCGACGACGTAGCCCAGCAACTCGTCGTCCAGTTCGGCGACGAGAAACGCGGGTTCGCCGAGAAAGCCTTCGAACGCTGAGTACGGCCACGGCTCGTCGAACACCTGTTTTTCGAGCCGGTAGATCGACAAGAGATCAGCGCGCGTCGCTCGTCGGATCTGGGCGTCCTCGGTGTCGACCGCCGAACGAACTACCACACCGACTGTACGTGTCGGGAAATAAAAACAGTGACGTCGGCTACGGTGACAGTCGGCTACTCGTCGCGTCGTCGCTCGACGTAGGCGTCGATCAGTTTTCCCTGGGCGGCCCGGAGATGCTGGTGGAACGTCTGGCGCGTAACGTCCATGGTTTCTGCGATTTGGCGGCCGTCGACCGACCGTGGCCGCTCGAAGTAGCCGTTGTGGTGGGCCGCCTGCAGTGCCGTCCGTTGACGGTCGGTGAGCTCCTCATCTATGGCTCGAAACGGACCGGAACACCGCTTGCGCCGCGGTCGGCTCGTTCGCGTCCGCAGGTCGACCGTCTCGTACCGCGATTCGAGGCGGCTCAACACCGACCGGACCTCCCGCTCGGGTGGGGCTTCGAGACACAGTTCGGTAGCGTCGGTCGTCGCATGCAGTTCGACCACGTGGCAGCCATCGTCGGCGAGGTATTCGAAAACCGTTGGCTCGCAGAACCTCACCGACACTGTCGACGCACCGTCTCGCCAAAACGGACCACGGGCGGCTTCGACGACCGGCAGCGTCGCCAGATCGATTTCGTCGAGGTGGCTGATGGTCGTGAAATACAGCTCGCGTCGACCCTCAGATTGGGTCGCGCCGACGTACTCGATCGGTGTGTCGATCCCATCGGCGAGCCGTGAGAAACAGCAGTCGGGATCGCTGATTTCGATTCGGAGTTCGGTCACCGAATCGGTGGTCAACAGCCGCCGGGTTTCGGCTGCGTGCAGGCCCCCGGCGACCAACCGGCCGACCGAGCCGAAAATTCGCCGCTCGGCCCGTCTCACTTCGGCCGTCGACCGGTCGAGACTCACGCCGAGGAGTCCGTACCGGCGATGGCCAGAAATCAGCGGAATACTGATGAGTCGGTGGCTGCGGTCGCCCGCTGGGGCTGGCCACTCGGACGACGGGTCGACGATTCCATACTGGAGACAGTCGGTTTCGAGAGCCCGCTGGACGACTGCGGGTGTGACGCTGAGATCACACTCGTTTGGGGGCTCTGGCTGCCCGCTACTCGCTTTTCGTTGCAGTTGGTCGCTGTCGATCTGTCCGATCCAGCCGCCAGCATACTCTGGCTGGTCGGCGACGGCCGCACAGATGCGACGTTCGATCTCCGGTCGACTCGTCGACTCGACGATCGCGGTCGACGTGGCTTCGAGGAGTCGATCGATTCGACCGACCAAGCCACCTCCAATCGGTAAGACCGCGTTTTTCGGCTGTCTCGTTCCATGGGGGGCGTCTAACAGCCATCGAGGCCGTCTCATACACACCCATCGGCACAGGCTTGCTAAATGTTTGTGTAGTATCATATCTGCAATAGGTCGCCTGGGGCCGTACCCGCATATCGTAGCCCTGTTTGACGTCGATTGGTTGTTTCACCGCTCGATATCAGATGCTGAGTCATACTAGTCAGGTACCACCTTTTAGTGTGAACAGCATCCGTATAAGATATGATCGATCAATTAGTCGTAGACCCCACAGTACCGCTCCAAGCCGGTAGCGAACTCACACAGCCGGAGATCTATCAGAACGTCCAAGAAAACGCGCTGTTGAACCTCTCGTTTTGGGCCAACATCGCGCTTGCCGGCCTCTCGATTCTATTGTTCGTTTACATGGGTCGCAACGTCACCGACCAGCGCTCACAGCTGATTTTCGTCTCGACGCTGTTAGTTCCACTCGTCTCGATTTCCAGCTATCTCGGGCTGGCTTCGGGACTGACGATCTCGTTTCTGGAAATGCCCGCGGGCCACGCGCTCGCTGGCGAGGAAGTCCTCACCATGTGGGGTCGGTATCTCACGTGGACACTGTCGACACCGATGATCCTGTTGGCGCTGGGCCTGCTTGCGGGCTCGAACCTGACGGATCTGTTCACCGTGATCACTGCGGATATCGCGATGTGTGTCACCGGATTGGCCGCCGCGCTCACGACCTCGTCGTACGGGCTGCGATGGGCATGGTATCTGCTTAGCTGTGCCTTCTTCGTGGTCGTTCTCTACGTCCTCTTAGTGAAGTGGCCGCAGAACGCCGAAGTCGCCAACACCGACGAGATCTTCAGCACGCTCAAAAGCCTGACCGTCGTCCTATGGTTCGGCTATCCGATTTTCTGGGCACTCGGCGCCGAGGGATTCGCCGTTCTCGATGTGGAGATCACGTCGTGGGCCTACAGCCTCCTGGATATCGGTGCAAAGTACATGTTCGCGTTCTTGTTGCTGCGCTGGGTCGCAAACAACCAATCGATTATCAGCAAGACAACCACAGCGGGTATCGGTGGGTCCGGTCGGGCGGCACCGTCTGACGACTAAACCCGTACTGCACCGAGGCCGACCTCGGCATCAAGCAGTTGCGCACGCCGTCGACAGGTTGCGCCGAGAAGTGTCGATGAACTTTCGACCGCCGGTGGCACCGCCGACTGGTACCACCCGACTTCGAAGCCGAAGCGTTCGAGATAGGCACGGACGAGAACAGACGAGAGCCCCCGTTCTATTGCCTCCGCCATATAGCGCTCGCACCATTCTATCGTAGGGAGAGACACCCATTCTCGGTGAAACCCATTGCCGAACGATTCGATTCTGATCCGGCTCTGGTTGGCCGCCTGCAAAATATCGAGCACGTCAGCGATAAAGTCGACCAGCAGTGTCGGTGTTGCCGGATCCGGCGACTGCCACTCAATTTTCGTCTCGCCGTCAATCAGTCGAATCGGTTGCGATACTTTTTCATCAGTTCGATCATCAGACCGCTGGGTGACCTTCTGGTCGCTGTCCGCTGTCCGATACGGCACGACCTGTCGATCATATGCTGACATCGAAGGTCGACCACAGGCGTACTGCGTCGGGCCGTCAGATAGACTGCTCGTATTGAGTAGGACGAACGCGGGATCAAGCGCAACCAGAACGTTGTAGCAGTCGACCACGGCGGTCGAGTCGGGCTCGAAGACGATCCGGCTGCCAGCAGTGGTCGACCCCTCGCGTGGGCTCAATGCCGTCGACGAATCGGCCAGCAGATCCGGCCGGATTCCCAGCGCGAGAAGTCGACACTCTCGCTCGTGGGCAGCCGCCACCGCCGTCTGGAGTCGGTCGACGAACGCCGTCTGGAGGTCACTGCAGGATTCACAGGTCGGTGTCTCGACCCGAATACTGTACGGCGACGCCGACGCGTTGGCTCCCGGCAGTCCTGCGATGTGATCCGGCTCGGCGAGTTGTCCGGTCTCGTCGATTATCCAGTACTCGACCGACAGCGAAGTTCGAATCGAGAGGTCCTGAGTCGACGACTCGGTCGGTCGACTGTCCGTGTAATGGGGTGGAGATGGGCTGCCCGTCGAATCATACATGATAAACCGTTTGGCAAACGGTCGACTCGGTGATATCACTGTTTACCATCTGCCAGTCAGCTACTGGTCCTTTATGAGATGTCGTCAGTTCGTCAGTCCACCGGTTAGTCTATCAGTCGACAAGCGCTGGTCGATCAATCCTTAGACTCCGTTGGGTAGTAGATCTCACAAAAAACGAAAGATCGGTGGTCGACAGCGATTCGAAGCCGGTCAGCGCTAGGTCGGTTGGGGTGTAAGTTTGGCTGTGTCCTATCTTACATAGCGCCGCCCATACCACCCATACCGCCCATTCCGCCCATGCCGCCGCCCATACCGCCACCGGCGGGCATATCCATGTCGTCATCGTCGTCGCCGACCTGGCCGCCTGCCAGATCACCGGCTGCGATCACGTCGTCGATCCGAAGGATCATCACCGCGGCCTCGGTTGCGGATTCGATCGCCTGGGTTTTCACGCGGAGGGGTTCGACAACACCCTCGGCTTCCATATCGATCACGTCGCCGGTGTAGGCGTCGAGACCCGCGCCGAACTCGCCGCTGTCGTGTTGTGAGCGGAGTTCGACGAGCGAATCGATCGTGTCGAGCCCGGCGTTCTCTGCGAGCGTGCGTGGGATGACTTCGAGCGCCTCTGCGAACGCTTCGACCGCCAGCTGTTCGCGACCGCCGACCGAGTCGGCGAAATCACGAAGCTGGAGCGCGAGTTCGCTTTCGGGTGCGCCGCCGCCAGGCAGTACTTTGCCGTCGAGCAGCGTCGACCGAACGACGCCGAGCGAGTCGTCGATTGCGCGCTCGACCTCGTCGACGACGTGTTCGGTGCCGCCGCGAACGACGAGCGTGACGCTTTTGGCGTCCGTGACGTCCTCGACGAACAGCCGCTGGTCGCCACCGATGTCCTTCTGGGCGACGCTGCCGGCCTGGCCGAGGTCCTCGGCGCTGAGGTCTTCGAGGCTCGAAACGACGCGTGCGCCGGTCGCACGGGCGACCGCTTTCAGCTCGGAGCTTTTGACGCGTCGGGCGGCGATAATGCCCTCCTGGGCGAGGTAGTGCTGGGCCATGTCGTCGATACCGTCGCCGACGAAGACGACGTCGACGTCCGCCTCGACGAGGTGGTCGACCAATTCCTTGAGCTGTTTTTCCTCCTGGTCGAGGAACTCCTGGAGCTGCGAGGGGTCGGTGACGTTGACCTCGGCGTCGATCTCGGTTTCGGCGATCTCGAACGCGCCGTCGAAGACGGCGATGTTGGCGTCCTCGGCGAAGTACGGCATGTTCTCGTCGACGCGTTCCTTGCCGACGATGACGCCCTCGACGAGTTCGGAGTTGTCGATCGAGCCGCCGACGACCGTCTCGACGCTGACGTTGTCGAGATCGATGCCGTCGTCGTCCTGAACGGCCAAGACAGCGTCAACGACCAGTTCGGCCAAGAGATCCTTCGCGCCTTCTGCGCCCTTACCGGTCATCGCCGTCTCGGCGATCTGGATGAGCGTGTCGCGGTCGTCCGGCGAGACCTCGATCGCTTCGTCTTCGAGGATCTCTTTGGCTTTCTCGGCCGCCTGTCGGTACCCCTGGGCGACGGTGGTCGCGTGGATGTCCTGGTCGATCAGCTCTTCGGCCTGATCGAGCAGCTCACCGGCGATAACGACCGCGGAGGTGGTGCCGTCGCCGACTTCGGTCTCCTGTGTCTCGCTGACTTCGACGATCATGTTCGCGGCGGGGTGGTCGATGTCCATCTCCTTGAGGATCGTCACGCCGTCGTTGGTGACGACGACCGACCCACCGGAGTCGACGAGCATCTTGTCCATCCCCTTCGGACCGAGCGTGGTCCGAACGGACTCGGCGACGGCCTTTCCGGCTGTGATGTTCATCGATTGTGCATCCTTTCCGGAGGTCCGCTGGCTGTCCTCGGAAAGTACGATCATCGGCTGGTTTCCCATGCGCTGTCGCTGAGACATAATACACCAGCTGATTGTTTGTGATTCTATATAAATCTTTTGTGTGCGGCTGGCGATCCCGCCCCCGTCCGACGGTTTTACTGTGTGAGTGTGTACCACTGACGTGAGTTATATACCGAATGCGGATGTTCAATACGGTAGAGACGCTGCAGTACTGACAGAGAGGCAGTCGACGATGATGCTACCGACACACGCGATGGTTGGGTTGACGATAGCGACGCCGCTGGTGGCGTTCGCACCTGAACTCGCGCCTGCGGCGCTGGCAGGCGGGCTCAGTGGCGGAGTATTCCCGGATCTGGACCTCTACAGCGGCCACCGGAAAACGCTCCACTACCCGACGATCTACCTGCTGGCCGCGCTGCCGGCTGTTGCGCTGGCGGCGCTGGTTCCGATTCCTGTGACCGTTGGGCTCGCGTTTTTCATACTGGGTGCGGCCGCTCACTGTCAGATGGATCGTTTCGGCGGTGGGCTCGAACTCCGCCCGTGGGAGGGAACCTCGGAAAAAGCGGTGTACGATCACGTTCGCGGCGAGTGGCGTCGACCCAAGCGCTGGATTCCGTACGACGGCTCGCCGCAGGACCTGCTGTTGTTGTCGACCGTCACCATTCCACTGGTGATAGTGCTCGATGGGCCGTTTCGGGCGGTTGCTGGGCTCGCGCTACTCGTTGGGGTCGTCTACGTCGGCCTCAGACAGTGGCTGGCGTCGATCGCGCCGGTCATCTTCGGCTACGTCCCCGGCTGGCTCGCGGCGTACGTCCCCGACCGCTATCGATAACTTGGAGCTCCAGTCGACCACTCGTGGGGCGCGTTGCACCCCTGTTGTCGAGAACTGACAGTGAATGACCTCGATTTTCAGACAGTCTGCGGGATTTATGAATCCTGGTGCGTACTGTCTCGATATGCAACGCGACAGCAGCCGGACCAACTCGTTGATCGATCTCGATCCGGAGGACGTGTTGGCGCGTCTGTTTAGGAGTGGCCGAACCAACGCCACCATCGCGTGGCTCCTCGTCGGTCTCCTGGGCTTGGTCGTCGTCGAGAGCGTTCTCGATCTCGACCGGCTCTGGATTCTGTTTACCACGATCACCGCCGGGATCGTCCTCATTCCACCGATGGCCTACCGCGACTGGCGAATGATGCTGCCGTGGGAACTGCTCTCGCTGGCGCTGTTGCCGATCTGGGTCCGGGCGCTGTTCGGCGGCGAACTCGGCACGTTCGGCTACTACCTCTCGGTGGCCGGGCTCGCGCTGATCGTCACCGTCGAACTCCACATGTTTACACGGATCCGACTCACCCACTGGTTCGCGGTGCTGTTGGTCGTCCTAACGACGCTGGCGTCGGTGGCGGGGTGGTCGATCATCCGCTGGAACCTCGACCGGCAGTTCGGCACCCAGTTTCTCAGTGAGCCAGGGACGACACAGAAGGCTGCCAACGCCGCCCTCATGGGCGAGTTCATCTGGGTCACGCTAGCCGGGATCGCAGCCGGGGTGGTGTTCGACGCCTACTTCCGGGGACGCGGTCGAAAACTCCGGCGTCGACTCCGGTCGGTGGTGCGACGATGACGCTGCTGCCGCGGCCCTCGGTTCGCAACCAGCGCAGGCTCACTCGCGGGATGCAGTTGGTTCTGGTCGGGATCGTTGTCTACGGCGTCGTCGAAGGCCAGCCCAAGGCGATCTCGAACGGGAGCATGGGCCTGCTCATCACGTTTGTTCCGGCCGCGATGGAACGGAAGTACGATTTCCCGCTCGATCCGTGGCTCGGGCTGTGGATCACGCTCGCAGTGTCCTTGCACACGATGGGGTCAGCCGGGCTGTACGCCCAGATCGACTGGTGGGACCACATCACGCACGCGATGTCGGCCTCGCTCATCGCTGCGATCGGCTACACGTTTGCACGGGCGGTCGACCTACATAGCGACGACATTCACATTCCGAAAGAGTTCGCCTTCGTCTTCATCCTGCTTGTCGTCATGTCGTTCGGCGTTATCTGGGAACTGTTTGAGTTCGGCCTGGACATCGCCTCGGACGAGACCGGGATCACGATGCCGCTGGCCCAACACGGACTCGACGACACGGTTCGAGACATGATGTACAACACCCTCGGAGCGATCGTGGTCGCCACCTTCGGCCAGGCGCATCTGTTAGGTGTCGCCGAATCGGTCACCGAACGGCTGTCGGCCGCGGATTGAGACGAAAAACAGCTCAGGCCAGATCAGGCCTGCGGGTTAGCTCGCGGTGTTTGCGTTCGAGATACGAGTAGACCGCGCCGTGTGGCGCGCCGTCGAGAATCATGCCGGTCGCTCGACGGACGGCCTCGACCTCTTCTGGGTCGCCGATAATGCCGATCGTCGAGCCGTAAATCACGACATCCGCGCCCGAGAGTTCTTCCATCAGTTGGCGGGTTCGGCCGTTTTCGCCGATGAGTCGACCCTTCTGGCGGCGCAGATCGTTGTCATTTCGGGTTTTGTCACTCAGATCGATCAGATCGAACATCCGCATCTCGCCGTCCAAAAGCGAGAGGGCGGCTTCGGGTTTGAAGCCGCGACCGATCGCCCGGACGATGTCGGGTGCCACGAGGCCAGCCACTGGATCGCCGACCGATTCGACCGCGACCGAGCCGGATTCGGAGTCGATGTCGAGCCGAACCTCCGAGCGGGATTCGATCTCCCGCATCGTCTCGCCACCCTCGCCGATCAGGACCCCGATCCGATCCTGTGGAACCTTTACGTGTTGCATAGGCGAGTTACCGGACCAACCGTTTTAAGCGTGTTCCTCGGGCCGACCTCACCGACTCGGATCGGCCTCGACGCCGGTGACGAACTCGTAGAGCTCGTCGTTGGTGAGTTCGAGGCCCTGTCGACGGAAAAACGAGGCCACGTTTCGACAGTCGCGGGCGAGAAACTCGTCGGCGTTCGGGTGGTGGACCGTGACCGCTTGGCCCAGATCGATGACCACGAGTTCGCCGTCGTGGATGATCATGTTGTATTCGGAGAGGTCGCCGTGGACCAGCCCCGCGCTGTAGAGCCGACGCATGTACTCGCGGACGACCTCGTAGGCTGTCTGGGGGTTTTCGACCTCGACTTCGGCGAGACGCCGCGCGCGGTCGTCGACGAGGCCGACGAGTTCCATCACCAGGACGTTCCGCTCGACAGCAATGGGCGTGGGTACTCGGACCCCGGCGCGTTGGGCGCGTTCGAGATTAGCGTACTCCTTGCGGACCCACGCGAGTACGACCTGGCCCTTGTCGTTGCTTATTCCCTCGAATCGAGGGTCGCCTTCGAGGTAATCACGCATCTGTTTGAACGCCGAGGCGTTGATCCGGTAGACTTTGACCGCGACTTCGGTGTCGTCGGCTCCGAGTGCTTCGTACACGTTAGCTTCTTTGCCGGTCGAGATCGGCCCGCCGAAGGCTTCGATGTAGCCGTCGGCGACGAGTTTGTAGAGGGCTCCGAACGTCGCATCGTCGAACACCGATTGTTCGACTTTGAACTGGTCGGCGTCTTTGATGCGCTTTTGGAACTCCTCGAACTCGCGGTCGCGCTTGCGGGCGATGCGGTCGGCGTCGGTGTAACTGACGTCGATCTGTTCCCACTCGTCGCCGGGTGGGGCGGTCACATCAGTGTCGACTAGGCCGAACTCGTCGGTCATTGTCTTGGCTACGAAGTCAACGCAGAAAAGTCTCGTCAGTCGCTCGGTCGATTTGCTGGACTCACGGTTACTACAAATGGCCTTCGTTGCGGAGTTGGTCGGCCTCGGACTTCTCGTAGCGCCAGGTGATGTCGGCCTTTTCGTCCTGCCAGTCCCATGGCTCGACCAACACGATATCGTTCTCGCGGATCCAGACGCGATTTTGCATCCGGCCGGGAATCCGGGCGGTTCGCTCGGTGCCATCCGCACAGCGCACGCTGACGCGGTTCGCGCCGAGCATATCCGTTACTTCGGCGAAGACCTCGTCCTCGTCTGGCATTCGGAGGTCACGTCGACTCTCGTCATCGCTCATAGCTCCCGGTAGGAAGTCGGCCACTGTAAAATCGCTGGTATTCTGTCGATACCTCAGTTTGACCATTCAAAACCGTGAAAACGGAAATTTGTGCGGTTCGTTCGGCCGTTTCGGTTACGCGTCGAGCTTTTGTCGACCGGCCGCGATCAGTGCATCGAGTTCCGCGGCGAGTGCGCCCTTGGCGTCCATCGGGTGGAGTTCGCCCGACTCCATGTCGGCCTCCAAGGCTTCGTAGGCATCGTATTCGAGATCGCCGCCGTATTTTTCGGGTCGCTCGACGACCACGCGGTCGACCCGTGGGAACACGTGGTATTGGAAGAGCTGCAGCACGGGATTCTCGCGTTCGTTGCCGTCGTCGTCCGGCTCCGGTTCGGCAGTCGGTGGACAGAAGGCGTCGTTTACCTTCTCGGCGATCTCCTCGCTGGAGTCGTCCATCGAGATCGTCACGCCATCACTGGAGGACATCTTGCCGACACCCGTCGACAGATCGGCGATAATCGGCGTGTGCAGCGCGGGTCGCACCTCGTAGTCGAGTTCGGGCAGCGTCTCGCGCGCGAGCATATGGACCTTCCGCTGGTCGAGGCCGCCGACCGCGAGGTCGACATCCAGATACTCGATATCGAGCGTCTGCATAAGTGGGTAGACCATCTGAGAGACCTTCGCGTGGTCGCCGCGCTGGATCTCGGCCATCGCCCGTTGGGCCCGCGAGAGCGTCGTCGACAGTTCGGCCGCGTGGAGGTCCAGGGTGTACTCCTCGTCGAGTTGGAACTCCGAGCCGAGAACGAACTCGGTTTTGTCCTCGTCAAGGCCATAGGCAATGAACTGGGCTTTCATCCGCTCGGCGGTTTCGCGGATCTCCTCGAAGGTGCCCTTGTCATTCAAATAGGCGTGGACATCTGCCAGTAGGACGGTGACCTCGAAGCCCGCCTCCTGGAGATCGATCAGTTTCGTCGCGGTCAGCATATGGCCGATATGGAGGACGCCGGAGGGTTCGTACCCTACATAGGCTCGCTTGCCCTGGGGGTCGGTGGCTATCGTGCGAACCTCGTCTTCGGTGACCACCTCGTCTGCATTCCGGGTGATCAACTCGTAGGCATCCATACACCTCCGTCGGGTCAGCGATGTAAAATGACTTCTGAATGGTATCGCCGCTGACCAGGCACAGTGGGACAACAGGAGTAACCGGTTGTCGACTAGATAGCAGTATGTAACCGAACGGCCGCCATGCGTAATTGCTTGGTAACAACTGATACTGTCAACCAAGCACAAAAATACGGTTGGATGGTAGACAATTCGGCAAATAGTAACCGACAGCACAGCGCAGCAACCAACAGCCGTCGACGGTTCCTCGGCGGGGCTGCTGGCGCACTCGGCGTGATCGGCGTTGGCAGTGCGTTCACGATGCCCGTTCTCGCAGGCGACGACTCCGACTCCGACTCCGAGCCAACGGGCTGCGACGAACCCCCCGAGGCAGTCGACAGTGAGTTCGACGACGACGTCGACATCCTCAACTACGCCCGCACGCTCGAACTCCTCGAAGCCCGGTTCTACGAGGAGGCACTCGACAACATCGACGAGGACGACATCTACGACATGGCGAGGGGGAATGTGCCGGACAACCCGGGCATGGGCTCGGCCGGTGAGAGGGGCATGGGATCGGCCGGCGAGATGATCATCGAGTATGTATTTGATGAGATCGAGGTCATCCAGGAACACGAGGAGATCCACGCCGAGGTGCTCGGCGCGGTTGTCGAGGATCTCGACGGCGAGCCGGTCGAAGAACCCGAGTTCGACTTCGGCGAGGCCGTCGAAGACCCCCGAGAGTTCATCGAGACCGCCGCCCTGCTGGAAGATACGGGTGTCGCAGCCTATGCGGGCGCGGCCGCCGAAATCGAGGACCCCGACCTGATTCCGCCCGCGCTCAGTATCCACAGCGTCGAAGGTCGACACGCGTCGTTCGTTCGCGTGCTCGGCGGCAACAGCGGGTTCCCCAACGCCTTCGACTACCCGCTCTCGCGAGAGGATGTCGAAGAACTCATCGAACCGTTCATCGTCGACTGAGCGTCCGTGGTCGATACGAACTGACAGAGGAGTAAAAGACCGCGAGCACGCCACGATGGCTCCCTCACCGTGGTGGGTGGGCAGCCGCCCATCGACCACCCTATTCTTTTGAAAAGTCGCTCTCGCCGTTTCCGGCGACTTCGTTGTGGGTCTCGGGTTTCGATTTACCCGAATTGAGGCACTAAGGCCCCTTCCTCAAGGAGCGACCGAAGGGAGCGAGTAGGGAGGGGATACAGTGCCGCACAGTTCTCACGCACTTCTCGGTAGCAGTCTCACAGGCCCACGAAATCGCAACAACCATACGCATAAATACGCACAATGCGTATGTAATGAGACGGAAGAACATCACCATCCGCGAAGACCAAGCCGAGTGGGTCGAGGAAAACCACCTCAATCTCTCGTCGTTCGTCCAAGAGAAACTTGACGAACTTATTGAAGAACGGTCGTAGATGAACTACAACTACAGGTATCGACTCCAGCCGTCCGACGCTCTCGAAGACCAGTTAGCGTGGACTGTCGATACCTGTAGACAGGTCTACAACCACTTTCTCCACCGACTCAACCGAAGCGACGATACCTCGGCATACGCCGAACAGAAGCGTCTGCCGGACCTCAAGAAGTGGTGGAACGACCTGAAACAAGTTCACTCGAAAGTTCTTCAGAAGGTCGTACAACGGCTGTACGATAACCTCTCAACGCTCCGAGGGCGAAAAGAGAACGGCTACCGCGTCGGGACG